>CAZSGS010000370.1:0-2997 GCA_964606365.1 uncultured Wenzhouxiangella sp.
ACTGCCTCGTAACGCCCGAGCCAGGCAGGGCGTTGCTGACTTCGACCGCAACCACCCAGCGGCCTTCTCGCATGGCCGCCAGGGCGTGTCCGGCTTCATGCCAGGCAGCAACGCCGATATGCGTTCGTTTGCCTCTCCTCACCAGTAGCCTCCGTCCGTGTTTCTCCTTCTTGTGCCAGGCAGGCCGTCCAGCCGGGCCCGCGCCATCGGCAATCGACTCATCGCCTGTCGGGCAGCTGCACGCGGCCGAACAGGTGGCTGACCAGCGTCTCCCGGATGTATTCCGATCGGCTGATATCCGCTGTTGCCGCGAGCTGATCAAGCTGACTGACCAACGCTTCCGGCATCCACACCTTGAGATCGTGGTCGTTCTTGCCGAGCTCGGCCGTCCGGTTGTCGGCAGCAGCCGAACGAGAGTACATGGGCACATCCAGAAACGCCTCCTTGTCTCCCTGCGGCAGGAACCGCCGGTTACCGCGCTCGGCGAGTGCCAGCAGATCGTAGTGCCCGTAGACATGGGCAAACAGAATGTGGCGTACCACGCTCGACAAGTCACTGTCGTAGTAGGCCGCGAGTTCCCGCAGCGCCCCCCGGACCGGCTCCGGCACCCAGAATTTGACGGCGCGGTCGTTCGACTCGAGCCCGGCAAGATCCCGGCCGGTGCCGGTCAGGTAGGTCGCCGGCGCGTCCCCACGCTCTGCCTGCCGACTATCGCTCAAATGACTTTGATTCGGCTTCATTCGATCCAGAATTCCCATGGATGATGCCCTCCTTGAACGGGTCTGCGACACTTTCCCCTATTTTTCCCGAATGCCGATCGGTGCTGTCAATCGACATCCCGGCATTCACAGCATCGCACTCGGATTTCTCGGAAGGCGAGAATCCCGTTGCGCGGACACCGTACCCCGTAACGCCAGGACGCTTGGGCCGCATGCACGTCTCCACCTGCGGCGATCGCAAAACAGGGGAAACCGACCGGGCCGCCGGCCTATCGGGGACAATGGCGCCGAACTCACCGCTGGGAGGAGCTTCATGCCCCAACTCGAGTCTGGACGACACGTAGCCGTGGGTGAGCCGGGCCTCATCGAGGCGGTCAGTCAGGCTGACGAGACTGCCGCGCTGAATGCCGTCATGCTGACGAGGACCTCGATTCAGAACACCCGGGACCTGGTCGAGCTCCTGCCGGTCGTCTACTTCGATGAACGCAAAGGCACGCCACCGGACTGTCCGAAGTACCCGTCGGGCCTCCTGGTCCACGACGTGCTCGAGGGGCGATCAGACTGGAGTGAAGAGGAAGTCACCGAGTTCCGATCGTGGATCGAGAACCATACCGGCCTGCAGCAATGGCTTGCCGACTACCTGGAGCAGCTGGATGAGGCGATCCGGACCTCGCGCTCCCGGCAGGGCGACGACGAGCCAGACGATGGATCATGAACCAGCGTGCGCGCTACTGCCGATCTTGACCGGGCATCGGCTGCGCTCGATAACTCTGGAGCTTCCGTCAGAGATTGGTGCACCCGAGCACCGGCCGCACCCGACCTGAAGGGTTTTTGCACATAATCGCATGAAAGTAGATGTATACACCATATATTTGGTGTAATATGCCCGAAACCTTGCAGGAGAAAGACCATGGAACAGGTTTCAATCCAGATACCCGCGTCCCTGTACGCTGCCTTGTACGGCCGCTTCGAGGAGCGCACCACCGCGGTCATTGTAGGGTGGCTGTCCGAGAAAGCCGGGGTCACGGACGAGTCGGACCCAACTCAAACTGGCAGTCGCACGCGATACCCGCGCCCTCAGCCGGGCACAAAGACCGGTCGTGTTTGGCAGATTGCTGATCAGATCCAGGAGGAGACAGGCCAGGCCAGCCGCGAGGCGGTGATCAGGGCCTGCCTCGAAGAGGGGCTCAACGTAAACACTGCCAGCACGCAGTATTCTTACTGGAATAGCTCCCAGTCCTGACAGCTGGTCATTGTCAATGGCAGACACATAGCCCCGATAATTGCCCTCAAGTGAGGGCCTGGGCAAGTGGGGGCCTGGGCAAGTGGGGGCTTACCGGCTGGAGCACGCTGCTCGGAAAGAAGGGCTTCGTGACCCTAATGAGTTCTGTTCTGGCAGTGACGAGCACTCTCTTGGGGTCCTGGTCCTGGGCCAGATCCGGTCAACCGCGGCCAACAACCAAAACTGATATTCTCCACAGACAGCCGCTTGTCCATCAATCCGTCCGTTGCCGCGAATGCCTGCAACCGCCTTTAGCAATACCGACACCTGTTGCTGAAAATGACCCTGCCATCGCACCAGAGGACGGCGCTCGAATGAGCCGCTTGGTCGGACTGCGTGAATTGAAGCTCATGCTCGCGCTGCTCGGCTTGATCGGCGCCCTGTTGATCATGGGTGCGGCCTTGCCGAAACTGCCGACTGGCGCCGTGCTCGCCCTCTACGTGCTACTTTGGCTTCCGCTGCTATTGATGCTATTCATACGCCGGCGCATGCTTCGCCACGCTTGGCGGCGAGCCTATGTGATTGACTCCAGCCCCTGGCAACGCTGGCTGCGAGGCGGCCCGCTCATGCTAATCGGCCAGGCCGTGGCGGCCAGCGTACTCGCGCTTGCCCTGCTCGTCTCCCTCGCCCGGGAAACGCCGCCCGGCACCTGGATCTTTCTTGTACTGCTCGTGCCCATCTGGTCGATCGCCTGGGCGCCTTTGCGTACTGTGCTCTCCCGCCACCTGTCGACGGAGATTCTGGCCTTCAGCAACGCCGGCTTGCTGCGTTGGCTTTCCGCGGCCGTACTGCTGACGCTGCTGACGGTCTCGGCTTTTTGGCAGGCCGTCCCGGATCTGAGCGAGGCGACGCTCTATGACGCTGCGCGCATCTTCAGCCTGCAGCAGCAGGCGGAAAGCGGTTTCCTGCAAGCGCTGCTGGATGTCGCCGGAGCCCTCGATGGCGCAGGGCACTGGTTCGCGCAGAACTGGCTGCACGTTCTACCCACTGGGATGC
>CAZSGS010000371.1:0-2994 GCA_964606365.1 uncultured Wenzhouxiangella sp.
CTTCGGGCAGGCCGGACGTCGCGTCGTGATCGAGGAGTTCCTGGTCGGCGAGGAAGCCAGCTTCATCGTCGTCGCCAGCGGCACACAGTACCTGTCGATGGCCTCGAGCCAGGACCACAAGCGGCGCGACGAGGGTGACCGCGGCCCGAACACCGGCGGTATGGGCGCCTACTCACCGGCGCCCGCGGTCGACGAGGGCATCCACCGGGCGATCATCGACGACATCATCAAGCCCACGCTCGAGGGCCTGAAGGTCGACGACTGTTCCTTCACCGGCTTTCTGTACGCCGGCGTGATGCTCACGGCTACCGGACCGAAGGTGCTGGAGTTCAACGTCCGCTTCGGCGATCCCGAAACCCAGCCGATCATGCTGCGGCTCAAGTCGGACCTGCTCGAGATCATCGAGCACGCGCTCGACGGGACCCTCGACGAGATCGCGCCCGAATGGGACGAGCGCACCGCCCTGGCGGTGGTCATGGCCGCCGGCGGCTATCCCGGCCCCTACGAGAAGGAACATCCCGTCACCGGCCTCGAATCCGACTTCCCGGACTACGTCAAGGTCTTCCATGCCGGTACGACCCTGGACGACGAGGGCCGGGCCGTAACCAGCGGCGGCCGCGTGCTCGCCCTTTGCGCCCTGGGCGACACCCCGAAGCAGGCCCAGGCCCGCGCCTACCAGTGGATCGCCCAGATCGGCTTCGAGGACGCGTTTTATCGGACGGATATCGGGTTTCGGGCGCTCGGACGCTCGTGAACCTGAAGCGATGCTCTGCCGCTGCGCAAAGCTTTACGCGTTGCTGGTCAGCGCGAGTCCATTTGAAAGTCGAGTCGCTGGCGAATCAGGGTCTCCGCCGGGTTGGCATCTTCGGATGATGAAGCCGGCGCGAAGCGCCAGTGGCTGAATGCCTCCATGGCCTCCGCTTCGAACATCCCTTCAGGCTCGGCCTCCACTACCCGAATGGAGCTGATCTGACCTGTCCGGGTCAGCTGCCCCTCGAGTACCACGTGACCGCTTACACCCTGCTCGGCCGCTCGCCGGGGATAGCGCGGCTGGATGCGGACCAGCGGCCTTGGCTGCTCGACCTGACCGGATATCTGCATCGGTTCGACGTTTACTGCGCCGCTATTGGAAGCGGTGGGCTGGCCTTGCGCTGCCAGCACCCAGCCGGCCCCGAGAAAAGCGACTGCGATCAGTCCGAAACCGGCGGCGAGCCGCCCGGTGGAATTGTGAACATAGTGCATCATCTGCATTCTCTCCTTCAGTAACGAGTCTCCCGGCCAGGCATGGCAGGCCGGCGTGACAGGAATACCCGCTGCCTCAAGCAGCAGGCGGCCATAGCGGTAGCGTCCATCCGGCGACAGTCGGGCGAGCACGGCCTCATCGGCAGCCAGCTCCTGATCACGGCGAAGTCGGCGCCAGGCCAGATGGATCCAGGGCAGAAACCAGAACAGACAACGTAACGCGCACGCGAGAAGACTCCATAGCGGATCACCATGGCGCACGTGCGCAACTTCGTGCGCCAGCACCTCATCGGGAACTCGCGCTCGGGCCGGAACATGCATCCGGGGCGGAATGACGCCGACAATCATGGGGCCCGCGAGCCCATCGACACGTTCGATGGGGAGCCGGCGGGGAAAGCCGAGCTGTCTTATTCGGGCGACGAGCGGATCTCCGGGCGGGATCGGCGCCGACCGCCGTCGCAGGGACTGTCGAAGGCGCCGCTGATCCCGAAGCATTCGAAACAGCATGCCCGCGGCGCCGAACAGCCAGACCGACAGCAATAGCTCGGGGACGTATGGCAATCCACCGACCGCTTCGCCCGCTGTAGGCGGTATGGGGGGCGCTGCAATCGGCGATACCTGGGTGTCGATGACGGACCACCCGGGCAGTGGGGGCAAGGGAAGCGCCGGGAGAACGCAAAGCGGCACCGGCAGCCAGGCCGCATAGGCCACTCGGGCTCCGAAGCGGCGCCGCAATATCCCGCCCGGAAGCCAGGCTGCAGCGACCAGTATCGTCAGTGCGATGGCCGAATACAGCAGGCCTTCCAGCACAAGCCCGGTCATCGCAGGCGCTCCAGCAATTCCAGCAGTTGCCGACGATCGTCTGCATCCAGTTGCTCCGACTCCGTGAACGCAGCCACAAGGGGAGCCAGACGTCCGTGGCAGTGCCTGTCGATCAGACTTCCGGCCTGCTCACGCAGCCAGCTGTCGCGATCGATCATCGGCTCGTAGAGGTAGCGCCGGCCGACCATGCGGCGTTTCAGCGCGCGCTTGTCGGCCAACCTGTTCAGCAGGGTGCGCACGGTTTTCGGGCTCCACCCTTCGCACGGG
The DNA here is from genome assembly GCA_964606365.1 of uncultured Wenzhouxiangella sp. Taxonomy (GTDB): domain Bacteria; phylum Pseudomonadota; class Gammaproteobacteria; order Xanthomonadales; family Wenzhouxiangellaceae; genus Wenzhouxiangella. The sequence goes on from CAZSGS010000371.1 coordinate 2,332, forward strand.
GCGACTCGCCGAACAACGGTTCCCGAGTCGAGCGGACTCTCACGCCAGAGCACTTCCATGACACGGCTTTCCGATTCGGTGATCTTCACTGCATGGATTACGTTTGTAAGTGCATCCGAAGCCTACACCTGTAGTCCATGCGTGTCAATCGCGAAAGTCGGCCCGATTTCGGGGACCGGCGTTTACAATGGCGACTTTGCCAACGCCGACGCCTGCATGGACGTCTCACACCTCCTCGACGAACTCAACGATGCCCAGCGCGAGGCGGTGACCGCCGAGGACGGGCACGTGCTGGTACTCGCCGGTGCGGGATCGGGCAAGACGCGGGTGCTCGTGCATCGCATCGCATGGTTGATCCAGGTCCATCACGTCAGCCCGATGGGCGTGCTGGCGGTCACCTTCACCAACAAGGCCGCCGGCGAGATGCGCGCCCGCGTGGGCAAACTGCTGGGCCTGCGGCCCGACGGGCTGTGGATCGGCACCTTCCACGGCATCTGCCACCGCATGCTCAGAATGCACGCGGCCGAAGCCGGGCTGCCGGAGACTTTCCAGATTCTCGACAGCGAGGATCAATACCGCCTGATTCGTCGCGTGATCCGCGACATGGAACTCGACGAGGGCGAGTACCCGGCGCGGCAGATGCAGGGCTTCATCAATCACCAC
>CAZSGS010000372.1:0-645 GCA_964606365.1 uncultured Wenzhouxiangella sp.
CCTGCACGCGGTTGCCCAGGGCATCGGTTTCGTACACGTCGCTGATCGCCTGCCAGGAACCGATATCGCTCCAGCCGCAGTCGACGGGCACAACGGCCCGCCGGTTGGCCTTTTCCATCACGGCGAAGTCGATCGAGTCGGCACGCACCTGCACGAAGCGCTCGGCGTCGAGCTCGATGGGCACGGCCTCGTGGTCGGTTTCGCGCCAGGCCGCGCGCACCTGCTCGAGGATGTCGCCGGCATGCGTCTCCAGGGCGGCGAGGATGGTGTCCGCACGGAAGCAGAACATGCCGGCATTCCAGAGATAGTCGCCGGACTCGAAATAGCGCCGGGCGGTGTCCTGGTCGGGCTTCTCGACAAAGGCCCGGATTTCGCGGCCGTGCGCCCCGATGACCTTGCCCGAACGGATGTAGCCGTAGCCGGTCTCGGCGTGCGTGGGCGTCACGCCCAGGCAGGTCAACCAGCCGTCGGCGGCCAGGTCGTCGGCGTGAGCGACGGCCGCGGAGAAGGCATCCAGGTCGCGGATCAGGTGGTCGGCCGGCATGACCAGCAGCCGCGTTTCGGGACCGTAGACCTGCCCGGCCCAGAGTGCCGCCGCGATGGCCGGCGCGGTATTGCGCCCTTCCGGCTCGAGCAGGAATCGGT
>CAZSGS010000372.1:655-2994 GCA_964606365.1 uncultured Wenzhouxiangella sp.
GGTGATCGGCCGAGCTGTCGACCGCCTGGTACTCGTCGCGGGTCAGGAAGTAGTAGTCGCGACCGGTCACCGTCAGGGTGGTCGGGGCATCCGCCACCGCGAGTGCCCGACGAATGGTGCTGGCCGCCAGGGTCTGCCCGTCGGCCAGGCGCATGAAGGGCTTGGGATGCGCCTTGCGCGATACCGGCCACAGCCGGGTTCCGGCACCGCCGGACATGATCACGGGTATCAGCATGGGGCTTGGCTCCAATGGTCCAGGCAGTCGGCCAGCGCAGCGTCCCAGTCGGGCAGTGACCGGCCGGTGAACTGTTCATAGCGCGAGTCGTCGAGCACCGACCAGGCCGGACGCTTCGCCTTCTGCGGCCACTGTTCGCTGCCGATCGGCTCGACGTCGACGATACCGGGAATGATGCCACGCTCCGCGGCCAGCTGCACGGCCCTTTCGGCCAGGGCGTGCCAGGTCACGGCGCCCTGCCCCGCCACGTGCAGCAACTCGGGGCACTCGATTCGCTCGGTCATCGTCAGCAAGCGCTGCGTGGCGCGCGCCAGGGTGCCGGCCCAGGTCGGCGAACCGGTCTGGTCGGCAACGACCTTGAGGTCCTGCCCCTGTCCGGCGCGCCCGAGAATGGCGGAGACGAAATTGCCCGGCAGGGCACTGTAGACCCAGGCGGTGCGAAGCACCAGCGCCCGGCAGCCGCTGGCCGCGACGGCCTGCTCTCCGGCCAGCTTGGTGCGACCGTAGGCCGACTCCGGCGCCACCGGATCGCCCTCGCGCCAGGGCCGGCCCGGTTGACCGCTGAAGACGTAGTCCGTCGAGTAGTGCACCAGCACGGCACCGTGGCGGCGACACCAGTCGGCCAGGGCTGCCGGCAGGTCGTGGTTGAGTCGGAAGGCCTCGTCCTCGTGATCTTCGGCATCGTCCACCGCCGTCCAGGCCGCGGCATTGACGATCACCGGCGGTTGCAGCCGATCGAGAAGCGCGGTCAGCGCCGTGGTATTGGACAGGTCGAGCTCGTGGTCGGCCCCGCTGCGCGCGCAGGTGGCGAAGTCGCCAATCCGGGCGCGCAGGTGCCGGCCGAGCTGACCGTTGGCGCCGAGCAGGAGGGGGCTCACGACGGCAGCCGGTCGGCGTCGAGCCCGGACATCCGCGGCGCCGCGCGATCCTTGTCCGACAGTCCGCTCGGCGTCAGGGGCCATTGCACGCCGATGTCCGGATCGTTCCAGGCGATCGAAGCGTCGAACTCACCGCGGTAGGGCCGGGTGCACAGGTAGTTGAACGTCGCGAATTCGCTGAGCACCTGGAACCCGTGGGCGAATCCCTCCGGAATCCACAGCTGACGGTGGCTGTCGGCATCGAGTTCCATGCCGGTCCAGCGCCCGAAGGACTTCGACCGCGGGCGGATGTCGACGGCCACGTCGAAGACCATCCCGGCCGTTACCCACACGAGCTTGCCCTGGGGCTCGGGCCACTGGTAGTGCAGGCCGCGCAGCACGCCGCGCGCCGAGCGCGAGCAGTTGGCCTGGACGAAAGCCGGACCGATGCCGTGCTCGCGGTAGCGTTCCTCGCGCCAGGTCTCCAGGAACCAGCCGCGCTCGTCGCCGAAAACCCGCGGCTCGATCAGCTTCACGCCCTCCAGGTCGGTGTCGGTGACCTTCATGACGGATCGACAGTGCGCGCGATCATGCGCAGATAGTCACCGTAGCCGCTCTTGGTCAGCGGTTCGGCCAGGGTCAGCAACTGGTCAGCGGTGATCCACCCCTGGCGGAAGGCGATCTCCTCGGGACAGGCCACGCGCAAACCCTGGCGCGACTCCAGCGTTTCGATGTAGCTCGCGGCTTGCTGGAGCGAGGCGTGGGTGCCGGTATCCAGCCAGGCATAGCCGCGGCCCATGCGCTCGACGGTGAGATCGCCGGCTTCGAGGTAGCGGCGATTGAGATCGGTGATCTCCAGCTCGCCGCGCTCGGAAGGCGCCAGGTCGGCGGCGAATTCGCAGGCGCGCTCGTCGTAGAAGTACAGGCCGGTGACGGCGTAGTTGGACTTCGGCGTGTCGGGCTTTTCCTCGAGCGACAGCACCCGGCCTTCACCGTCCATCTCGACCACGCCGTAGCGCTCCGGGTCGCTCACCCAGTAGCCGAACACGGTGGCGCCGCGCTCGCGCGCTCGCGCGCGCCCGAGCAGCTCGCGCATGCCGCCGCCGTGGAAGATGTTGTCGCCGAGGATCAGGCAGGACGGATGGCCGTCGATGAATTCGCGGCCGATGATGAAAGCGTCGGCCAGGCCGCGCGGCTCGTCCTGCACGGCGTAGCTCAGCTCGATGCCCCACTGGCGGCCGTCACCG
>CAZSGS010000373.1:0-2987 GCA_964606365.1 uncultured Wenzhouxiangella sp.
ACGGCATGTCTTCGGGCCCCAGGGCCTGGATGCGCGGATCGGCCATCACCCTGGCGTTGACCTCGTCGCGATGTTCGCGCGAGCGATAGACGATCCAGGCAAAGACCACGGTCTCGCCGTCGCCGCAGCCGGCCATCCTGGGAAACGGCGTCAGCTCGTCCCGGTCGAGATCTTCGCCGACGCACTCGATGTACTCGAGCGCCCCGTGTTCCTTCCAGATTGCGCCGGCCCGCTGCGCGATCTCGCGGTAGCGATCGATCTGTTCTTCGGCGATCGGCAGCACGAATCCGTCGACATACTTCATGATTCCACCTCCTCGAGATGGGTCTGCAATTGATCGAGCGTACCGGTCCAGCCGGCACGGCAGTCTTCATGCCCCCGGGCGAAGCGCAGGACTTCCGCCGCCGTGGCATCGACGGGAATCCAGGTCACGTCCAGCCGTGTTCCGCCCTCGACCGCCGTGAATCCGATCACCGTGTGCACCCAGAGCGGCCAGTCCGGCTCCCAGGGGTGGCGGGTCGGCCCGCCGCCGGACTCGTCCGAAAAACTGGACAGGAAAGTGAGGCGCCGGCCGGGATCGATCGACTCGATATCCCAGCGCCCCCACATCACGCCGCCATTCGGCAGTTGCAGCCCGTAGTGGAAGCGCCCGCCCTCGCGAAAATCCAGATCGCAGTGCGTGGGCGGGAAGCCCTTCGGCCCCCACCACCCCATCAGCGCGCCCGTATCGGTCCACGACCGCCAGACCGCGTCGGGCGAGGCCGGCAGCACCCGGGCCAGCTCGAAAGCCACATCCTGGTGCAGTCGTCTTTTCCTCATAATGCTCATGACGCCGCATCCTCGTCGACCTGGAGCTCGCGTACCGGACGCACCTCGATCGAGCCGACCCGGGCCGGCGGAATACCCTCGGCGATTCGAATCGCCTCGTTGAGATCCCGGGCCTCGACCAGGTAGAACCCGGTCAGTTGCTCGCGGGTTTCCGCGAAGGGGCCGTCGGTTACCACGGATCGGCCGTCGCGAACACGCACCGTCGTAGCCGTGGCCACGGGCTGCAGCGCCTGGCCGGCAAGCAGTTGCGAACGGTCGACCAGCTCGGTGGCGTAGGCGTGACACTCGGAGTCGCGCGGGCTTTCGGGCAGTGAGTGCAGTTGGTCTTCCTGCGCGTAGACCAGACAGAGGTATTTCATATCCAACTCCCGGATTGAACGGACACCCCCTAGTCGGTCGGGGCCGTGCCAATTCGACAGGCATCGACCGGCGCACCATTGGCGCATCGCAGGCTTACAGCCCGACACGACGAAATCCTACACCGTCGGGCGCCGATCTCGCCTTCCCGCGACCGGGCGACTTGGCGAGTATGGGCCTCCCGGAAGAAGCAACAAGGAGGCTTGCCATGGATCGTTTGCGTGGATTCACCGTGATCGAACTGCTGGTCACGATCGCCCTGCTGGCCGTCATCCTGACCACGGCAGTACCCGCGCTCGCCCGTTTCGTCGAACAACAGCGACTGACGGCGACGGCAAACCACCTGGTCACGCACCTGCAGTACGCCCGCGGCCAGGCCCTCGATCACAACACCTTGGTAGCCGCCTGCCCCAGCGGGGACGGCCGCACCTGCACCGGCGGGAATCGCTGGGAAGATGGCTGGATCGTCTACCTCGATCCGGACAAGGCCGGCCAGCCGGCGCGGCCGGAAGACGTGCTGCGCGTCGTCGAGGGCACCCCGCAGCTGACCATGCACTCCGGCGGACGCCATCGGGTCCGCTTCAGGGGCAGCGGCATGGCCTACGGCACCAACCTGACCATCCGGGTGTGCACGCCCGGCAATCCCGAAGCCGCCCGCGCCGTCATCGTCTCCAACCCCGGCCGCGTGCGCGCCACCCGCGACGTCGACCCCGCTGAGTGCAGTAGATGAGCGGAAGGGTCAGGAGTCAGGAGTCAGGGAGCTATGCTGAAAGCGGCTGGTGCAGGGCCGGAAAGTCGGTATGGCGATGCGAAGCGCCTCCTGCGCGCGCGAAGGCCACCCCTGACCCCTGAATCCTGACTCCTCCTCCCGACATTTCCCGTCTTGCAGCCCAAGCGGCATCGGCGTAGAATTGAAACGTTCGTTTTAATCGAGTGTTTTAATTGTCCGTTTCGACCCGCGACCGCATCCTCGACGCCGCCGAACGCCTGTTCTCCGATCAGGGATTCCACCTGACCACGCTTCGGCAGATCACCCAGGCGGCCGACGCCAACCTGGCGGCGGTCAACTACTATTTCGGGTCCAAGCAGGAACTGATTCGCGCCATCTTCCGACGACGGCTCGACGCGCTCAACGCCGCCCGGCTGGAGCGCCTGGACACCATCGAAGGTACGGGCCGGCGACCCGAGCTCGAGGCGGTACTCGAAGCCTTCGTGGAACCGGCCCTGGAGTTCACGCGCGGCGGCGACGCCGAAGGACAGCGCTTCATGCAGCTGCTTCTGCGCGCCTTTGCCGACCGCGACACGGCGCTGCACGAAGCGATGCGTCAGGAGTACGCGCACGTCATGCGGCGCTTCGCGGACGCCGTATCGGCGGCGCTGCGCGGCGCCGATGCCGCGCGACTGCGCCATCAGCTCGATTTCATTGTCGGCGCATTGACACTGACGATGGCCGAATCGGCCCTGAAGGACACCCGAATCATCGCCGCCGAGCTGGTGCAGTTCGCTGCCGCCGGCCTGCGCGGCAGTCTCGAAACCCGTATCCCTGAAAGTGCCCGTCGCACTCTGGAGGCAACATCATGACCTGGCTGTTGATCATCGCACTCGTCGTCGGCCTGCTCGCACTGGCCTGGTTCCGCGCCCCGTCCTGGCTCGCCGCAGTGCTGGCCGTCACGGCCCTTGTCGGCACGGTTTGGCAAGCCGCCTCCTGGCCGGTAATCACCCTGTATGCAATCACCGCCGCGGCACTGGCCGTCGTCGCCGCTCGACCCCTGCGCCGGGTGCTGGTCTCCGATCGCCTGTTC
>CAZSGS010000374.1:0-2984 GCA_964606365.1 uncultured Wenzhouxiangella sp.
GTATCCGGGCGCGAAAGCCTCTGGCTGCACCTGGGCATGACCGGGGCCGTGGTCGAGAAGCTGCCCGACGAGGGGGGCTTTCGCCTGCTCAACGCCGAGGAACTGAAACGGCTGTGCCACGAATACAACGAGCTCCTCGATGCAGGCCTGAAGGACGGCTATGCGATCGCCTTCGAGTACCGGGAAAACGACTGCATCTTCATCGACAATGCAGCGGTGGCGCATCGCGCGTCGCCGGAGGCCCACCTGCCCCCCGAAGCACAGGGCCTGCGCATCATGCATCGCAGCACCGTCCGCGGCGTGAGCGAACTGGCGCCCGAAAACGGATTGCCGATGTACCTCGACATTCGCGGCCCGAGTGCATTCGGCAAAGGCGTCTGGCAACATGGCGGCATCGGCTTCCGCTGGGACGACGACATCCCGATGCAGAACTGACCCGCAGTGCCCGCCCCCGGCGCAACACCTGCGGGACGGGACGGCCCTACCTGATGATGAACGCACGTCAATGAGCCTGGATTTCGCGTCTACCGACGGCGGCATGATGAGCCAGATGACCTCGCTGCATCAGGAGCGCCTGGAGGTCGCTTTTCGAACGCTGAAGCAATCCGGCGCCGCAACCGTGCTGGACCTCGGTTGTGGCGCCGGGGCACTGCTTTTCAGGCTGGCAGCGGAGCCGCAGTTCACCAGGATCCGGGGGTTGGAGACTTCGGGCCTCGCACTGCAGCAGGCCAGGCAGATGCTGGCATCGTACGCGACCGATTCGCCCGAAAGAATCGGGCTGATTCGCGGGTCCTATACCGACTGCCACCCGCAACTCGCCGATTACGACGCCGCAGCCATGGTCGAAACCATCGAGCATGTGCGCCCCGAGCAGCTTTCGAGGGTCGAGCGGACCGTGTTCACGGAAATGCGGCCGAAGCAGTTGTTCATGACCACGCCGAATCACGAGTACAACCCGCTCTTCGATCTCGGGCCGGGTGAGTTCCGGGAAGCGGACCACAAGTTCGAATGGAACCGGGCCAAGTTTCAGCACTGGGTCGCGGGCGTTGCCGGACGCAACGGCTACACGGTCGAATTCGGCGGCATCGGCGAACCGGATTTCGAATTCGGCCATCCCACCCAGACCGCGCATTTCATGCGGGCCGATATTGCCGCGTCCGTCGGGCAACGAAGGGCCTGAAGACGTCCGATTCCGGCCGGCCCGGGTCGAAGCGCGCCTCGGACAAACACCACGCAAAAACCGCGTGACCGCAACCGGCTGATGGCCACCCGACCAGTCCTTCCGCGCCCACCCGAAGCCTCCGGTTGTAAGCCGGCCGCGGACCTTGAGATCAGCCGTCGCGGAGCACCTCGAACGACAACGTTGCATTTCGTTCGATACCGCACGGTTCCGAAATGAATTAGTGATCACCATCACGCTTCAGGCGGCTCAAAGCAGTCTGCCCGACGCATCCGCCGTCTCGAATCAGCGCGCCAGGAGCACGCCATGTCCGTCTCTACCGTGAACCCCAATTCCTTGTTCAGGCCTCGGGCCATGAGTGCCATCCTGTGGACCGTCGCCTGCCTGCTGCTGGCGGCTTCAATGAGCGCACGGGCCGATTCGATCGCTTTCTCGGTACAGGACATCGACTTCGTTTCCAACCCGACCGCCATGGAGTTCGGACCCGACGGGCGGCTCTACGTAGCGGAACTGAAAGGCACGATCATCGCCTACACGATCGAGCGCGACCCGGATACCGGCGCCTACACCGCACTGGATACGGAAGTCATCGAACTCATCCGCACGATTCCCAATCACGATGACGACGGCTCGCCCTACGCACAGGCGGCCCGCAATGTCACTGGCCTGGCCACGGCGGGAACGGCCCAATCGCCCGAGGTCTACGTCAGCAGTTCCGACCCCCGCATCGACGATGCGAATGCCGACACCAATTCAGGGATGGTCTCGCGTCTGAAATGGCTAAACGGCGCCTGGCAACGCAATGATCTCGTTCGCGGCCTGCCGCGCTCGGTCCACGATCACTTCCCCAACGGCCTGTTCCTCGACAACACCTCACAGACGCTGTACCTGGCCCAGGGCGGGCACACCAACATGGGCGCGCCGTCGATCAGCTTCGGCCTGCTGCCCGAATACGCGCTGTCGGCGGCGGTGCTTGCCATCGATCTCGCCGCCATCGGCGAGACCACCTACGACCTGCCGACACTGGCCGGCACGCCCACTCCGTTCGGCGGTCAGGGAGGCGCCAACCAGGCCCTGCTCGTTCCGGGCGGTCCGGTGCAGGTCCACGCCTCGGGGTTCCGCAATCCCTATGACGTACTGCGAACATCATCGGGCCACCTCTACACCATCGACAACGGACCCAATTCCGGCTGGGGCAACTTCCCTGCTGGCGAAGGCACCGACGCCTGCGACAATTCGGCACAGGAGGGCGGTGCCAACGCCGGCGACGGACTGCACCTGATTACGGGTGCCGGGTACTATGCCGGCCATCCGAACCCGACCCGGGCCAATCCGGACAACACCTTCAACGGTGCCAGTCCGGTGACCGTCGACAATCCGGTTGAGTGCTACTACCTGGTTCCGGGGATCGAAAATGATGCGCTGGCGGTGTTCCCATCATCGACCAACGGGCTGGCCGAATACACCGCATCGAATTTCGACGGTGCAATGCAGGGCAGCCTGCTCGCGACTTCATGGGATGGCACGGTCAAGCGCATCGCGCTGAACGAAACCGGCAACACCGTCGTCGATAGCGATAATTTGTTCACTTCGCTCCCGGGCCCGCTGGGCATCGCCGCCCAGGGCGACGACGGACCCTTTCCGGGCACGATCTGGATCGGCATGTTCTTTACCGGCGCCGTGGCGGTCTTCGAACCGATCGACTTCACCGGCTGCGACCCTGACCTGCTCGACCCCGATGATACGAGCGTCAACGGTTTTACCTACGGCGACCTGATCGACAACGGCCTCGACCCCTGCAATC
>CAZSGS010000375.1:0-2974 GCA_964606365.1 uncultured Wenzhouxiangella sp.
GCAGGTAGGCGTCCTGGTCGGCGGGAATGGCCCAGGCCGAGCCCGGTTCGTGGGATTGCCCGTCGATCTCGACGGTGTCTTCGACCGGTCGGACGACGACGTCGTGGTTGAGGAGCATACCGACCAGCGCATGGGCACGCGCCGGGTCGCCGCCGTCACCCAGCAACCAGCCTGACTGACCCCAGTCGTCGGCCCGCTCGCGCGTGTCCTCGAAGAATTCGCGCTGATAGCCGACCAGTTCGTCGGCGTGCGCCAGGGCGCCCTCCAGGGTGGAGACACTCGTGCGGACCTGGTTGGCGACCGTTTCGGGGAAACGCCGGACGCCGTAGTCGCTCTCCTGCACGGCACCGCGGCTGGAGGCCTGCTCGAACAGGATACCGATACCGCCGGTGACGTCGGGATAGGTCGAGCCCTTGCCGATATAGAAATCGTCGAAGGACTCGCGCGCGTAGAACGGTTCGGCGGCGCCGTCGAGCACCTTGCCGTGGAACTCGGCGATGTCGCCGGTCAGTTCCTGGTTGGCCTCGGAGATGAGCGGATTGGCGCGCTCGGGAATGCCGGGCTGGAAGAAGAAGGTGCTGTTGCGCCCCATCTCGTGGTGGTCGGTGATCACGTGGGGTCGCCAGAGATGATAGTGCCGCAGGCGATTTTGCGAGACCGGGTGGACCACCGGCAGCCAATCGCGGTTGAGGTCGAACCAGTAGTAGTTGGTGCGCCCGTCGGGCCAGCCTTCGGCGTGCTCGCGATCGTTTGGATCGGCGGACGGATGATTCCCGCGGTGCATGCTGGTCCAGTGCGCGAACCGGTCGATGCCGTCGGGGTTGATGGCCGGCTCCATCACCAGGATCATCTCGTCGAGCCAGCGGGTGACGCGCTCGTCCCGGCCGGCGGCAAGATACCAGGCCATGACCAGCGCCGCACTGGCGCCGGAGGCCTCGTTGCCGTGGACCGAGTAGCCCATCCAGATCACGGGCGGGCCCTCGCCGTCCCGGGCGGCCGCGCGGCGACCGTCGCGGATCTCGTCGATATCGGCCAGGCGCTCGGGGCTGGCGAACGTCAGCAGAATCTGCGGTCGCCCGCCGTGGCTTTGCCCGATCTCTTCGAGCCGGACGCGATCGGAGTGCTCCGCCAGGCGGCGCAGATAGGTCACGATCTGGTCATGGCGCGGATGGCGCTCGCCGGGCTCGAAACCGAGCACCTCGGCGGGCGTGGGCACGGAATCGTCGATTTCGGCGTTGTCGGGCAGGCCCGGAGCGGCAGTGGCCGTGAGCGGCAACAGGAACAGGAACGGAATAAGCAGCTTCTTCGTCATCGAGGATCACGACAGTATTCAAGTGAGGCTGGTAAGCTTAAACCACACAGAATTCGCAGACCGAGAAGGAGTTCACATGCAGCTTCAATCAAGCGATATTTCCGACGGCGAACCCATCGATCCCCGCTACGCGCTCGGCAGGATCGATCCGGAATCGCACATGGCGCTGTCGGACAACCTCAGCCCGCACCTGGCCTGGTCCGGGGCCCCGGCGGGCACGCGTTCTTTCGCCGTCGTCTGCATGGATCCCGACGTTCCGTCCGAGGCCGACGACGTCAACCAGGAAGGCAAGTCCCTGCCGGCCGATATGCCGCGCGTGGACTTCTGCCACTGGGCCATGGTCGACGTGCCCACGACAGTCAGCGAGTTGGCCACGGGCGAGTGCTGCAAGGGCGTCACGCCCAAGGGCAAGCAGAACCCGCCGGGGCCGGAAGGCGCCCGTCAGGGTCTCAACGACTACACCAGTTTCATGGCCGGCGATCCGGACATGGCGGGCAACTACTTCGGCTACGACGGCCCCTGTCCACCGTGGAACGACGAGCGACTGCATCACTACGTGTTCACCGTCTACGCACTCGACACCGAACGGCTCGACCTGCCCGATCCCTTCACCGGCCACGACGTGGTCGAAGCGCTCGAGGGGCACGTGCTCGACCGCGCCAGCCTGACCGGCAGCTACACGCTCAACCCCGCGGTCTCGGCGTAGGCCCGTCGGCGAGAGAGCTCAAAAGCTGAACAGCTCCTGGAATTGGAGCTCAAATACTGAACGGCCCGGATCGGGTGAAGCCTGCAACCAAGGGCCTCCGCTGCCTGGCACGGCACGTGCATTGATACGACGATCCTTCATTTTCACAAGCAACGAGGTAGCAAGCCGATATGGCCGCTGAAGACATCATCAAGCGAATCAAGGACGAAGACATCGAGTTCGTCGACCTGCGGTTTTCCGACACGCTGGGCAAGGAAATGCACATCACGCTGCCGGCCAGCGCGGTGGACGAGGAGCTGTTCGAGGAAGGCAAGATGTTCGACGGATCCTCGATCACGGGCTGGAAGGGCATCAGCGAGTCCGACATGGTCATCATGCCCGACGTCGAGACGGCCTACGTCGACCCGTTCTCGGAGTACGCGACGCTCAACCTGACCTGCGACATCCTCGAGCCAGAGACCATGCAGGGTTACATCCGCTGCCCGCGCTCGCTGGCCAAGCGCGCCGAAGCTTTCCTGCAGTCGAGCGGCATCGCCGATTCGGCCTTCTTCGGCCCCGAACCCGAGTTCTTCGTCTTCGACGACGTGCGCTGGAAGAACGACATCTCCGGCAGCTCCTTCGAAATCGACTCCGAGGAAGCGGCCTGGAATACCAACAAGACCTACGAGGACGGCAACTACGGTCACCGCCCGCGCGTGAAGGGCGGCTACTTTCCGGTGCCGCCGGTCGACGGCCACGCCGACCTGCGTGCCCTGATGTGCGCCACCCTCGAAGCCATCGGCGTTCCGGTGGAAGTCCACCACCACGAAGTCGGCACCGCCGGCCAGTGCGAGATCGGCACGCGCTTCAATACCCTGGTTCGCAAGGCCGACGAGCTGCAGATGCTCAAGTACGTGGTGCACAACGTCGCCCACCGCCACGGCCGCACCGCCACCTTCATGCCCAAGCCGCTGGTC
>CAZSGS010000376.1:0-2972 GCA_964606365.1 uncultured Wenzhouxiangella sp.
CGCCCGCGAGGGTCTGGATGCCCTGCTCTGCCGTCGCCCCGTCGAGCGTGACGCCGCCGTTGCGGGTTGCAATGCGGCCGGTGACGCGGCTGCCCGAGGCCATCGAGACACCGCCGTTGCGCGTACTGACCGCGCCGTCGACGACGGCGTCGGTGCCGATGGCGATGCCGCCGTTGCGCGAGTCCAGCGCGGCCGTCCGGCTTGACGCGCCAATCCGAATGCTGCCGTTTCTGGACTCGATGGCTTCGACACTGGAACCGTCGCCCAGCTGGATCCGGCCGTTGCGCGACTCGATCTGCCCGTAGCGGCCGTTGCCGCCCAGCTCGATGGCGCCGTTGCGGGTACGGACATCGCCGGCGGTGACCGACGAACCGGTCTCGATGCGGCCGTTGCGGCTGTCGAGCGAGCCCTCGATGGTGGCGTTGTCTTCGACGTGGATCGAGCCGTTGCGGGTTTCCAGATGGCCATCGTGCGAGGTGCCGGCCGGGATGCGGATATTGTCGCTGGCCGCCGCCAGCGACGTCAGACCCAGAAGCACAATGCTCGCCGTGGCCGTGATGGATCGAATCAGCATGTCTGCGTCTCGTGTGTGTGGTTGACTGCGATTCAATCACACAGGGCCCGGGAAAGCACAGTGCCAGAGGTAACGAGAGTCGGATCGCCGGCTTGCTTGTTCATTGACGTGGGTCAATGCGCCGGCACACGCGCCAGCGTAGCTTGAACTTGTTGATTCGACTCCAGCCCATCGAACCGGAGAAGCAGTATGAGTGTCGCCAAGGTCGTAGAGATTACATCGGATTCCACCGAGAGCTTCGAGGACGCCATCCGCCGAGGCATCGAGCGTTCGGAAAAGTCGCTCAAGAACGTGCGCGGCGCATGGATTGCCGAACAGAAGGTCATTGTCGAAGACGGCAACATCATGCGCTATCGCGTGACCATGCGGGTAAGCTTCATCCTCGAGTAAGGCGCCAGGCCGTGTGGCGAGGGACGCCGGGAGCGAACAGACATGCGTGATTGCTGGGTCATCGTGGCCGACAGTGCCCGGGTTCGCCTGTTTCAGAAGGGCGAGGGCCAGTCGATCGAGGAGTTCGATGTCATGCTCAACCCGGACGCCAGACTGCGTGAGCAGGATCTCGTTTCCGATGAGCCCGGTCGGGGGCTGAACCGTTCTCGCTCCTCACGGTTTTCCATGTCCGAGGTGGAGGGCCATCGCGAGCACGCCGAGAAGACCATGGCCATCGAGCTTGCCCGGCGGCTACGCCAGGCGCGCCTCGACGGCAGTCTTTCACGACTGCATGTCCTGGCGGCGCCGCACTTTCTCGGGCAACTGCGCAACAGCCTGGATGAAGAGACGCGCGAGTTAATTTACAGCGAGACGGCCAAGAACGTCTCGAGGCTGGATGCCCCGGATATTCGCAAGCAGTTGCCTGAATATCTTTGAGCTCGAGGTTGTCTGCAAAGGGGCGACCACATTGAGCGATCCCTCAGTCCTTTCTACGTTGCCGCCACTGGTCAGACAAGATGCCCTTCCATTGACGCGCGTCATCGCATGCAGCATCCGGGATCTCTAATATTCAAGGCATCGATTGCTGAAAGGGCTTCTCGAAATGTGGCGTTCAATCCTGATTCTCCTGATCGTGCCGTTCTTCATGCTTTCCGGCTGTGCTACAGGTCCAAAAGAGGAAGCCGGCATGGTCATCGGCGGCATTATCGGCGGCGTTCTGGGCAGCCAGGTTGGCAGTGGACGAGGGCGAACCACGGCGACCGTCATCGGCGCACTTGCTGGTAGCGCGGTCGGGAGCTCCATGGGCCGCTCCATGGACGAGCTCGACCGCATGAAGATGTCGGCCACGCTCGAAACCACTCGCACGGGCGTGGCCACGACCTGGACCAACCCCGATACCGGATACGACTACCGCATGGAGCCCACCCGCACCTACGAGTCCACCGAAGGCCCCTGCCGCGAATACGTCCTGGACGCCGAGATCGGTGGCCGGAGCGAACAGATCTACGGAACCGCATGTCGCCAGGCTGATGGTAGCTGGCGCGTTGTCGACTAACCCCATCCCGAACGACTTCAGAGAGGAAGCGCCAATGTCTGGAAGTACAGAACCCTCCGGTCGGGCATCAGTGCCCGCTGGAAAACTGCTCGCCGGATTCCTGACCTGCCTTGTGGCCAGTAGTCTATCGGCACAGGACCCCGAGCCCGAGACCTACGTCGATGTGCCCGTGCCACGACTGACCCAGTGGAACAACGTCAACGCCCGGACGGTCATCGAGGACGAGGCATCGACCACGGCCGTCATTCGTCACTCGCTGCAAAGCGAAGCAGCGCTCGGGCGCACCTACATCTATCCCGATCAGGAGACCAGAGATGCTGATACCGAGGGCACGGGCGTGGGCAGTGTGGCCTTCATTGCCTGGGCGCTCGACGACGGCAGTGGCCGCCCGCCGGGTATCCAGGCGATCACCGACGACTACGAGTTTCCGACGCACAACTGCATCATGGCGGCAGGCGAGCGCATCGACGAAGAGTTCGGCGAACTCCTGCCCAAGACCTGCAGCGATCCGGAGGGCAGTTCGAAGCGCTACTTCCTGGAAGTCACCCAGGCGGATGTTCCCATCGACCTGGTCTTCGACACCGGCATGAAGGATATCCGCTACAAGGGCGTCAAGGACCCGGAAGATGACGGCGGCGCTGCGCTGGAAGCGTTTCGCGCCGAGTACGGAATCGGTCGGATCTATCGGGTCATACAGAAGTTCATCAACAACACCGACGAACGTATCGCCAGTCTGCGTGTGGAGCTCGGAACCGGCGTCGGTGACGAATTCCTGCCCTTGTCCTTCGAAGACGATGGCGTGGCCTTCGAGTTGCGCTCGACGGTGCCGCGCGAGTTCTTCGAGGGGGAAACCGGCGCCCCAGACCGTGTCGTGTGGCAGGAGAATCGCTACGCGACTTTCGCACCGAAGCT
>CAZSGS010000377.1:0-2964 GCA_964606365.1 uncultured Wenzhouxiangella sp.
TTCTGCGAGGTTGGGGAGCGCACTCCCGTCTACGGCTCCAATACCTGTAATCGCGTTCCCGGACAGATCGAGCAGGTTCAACTCCGGCCAGGCGTCGGTCAGGTCGAGCGTGTCGGCAAGGCGGTTGGCCGACAGTTCCATTGAATAAATCGCGCCCGTCGCCCGCCAGGCGGCCGGCGGCAGGCGGTCGATCAGGTTGTGGTTCAGGGTCAGTTCGATCTCGCGCCCTAGCTCGCCGGCCGGAATTGCGCCTGTGTCGAAGGCGTCGAGCATGTTATCGGCGAGATTTACCTGGGTGCGCGGCATGCCCTGTGCCATGGCGAGAATCGCGGCCGGAACCTGCCCGGAAAATCGGTTGCCGTCCAGGAAGAGATCCTGCAGCGAGGGCAGACCCCAGAGGTCGGGCGAGATCGATCCCGCGAGCTCATTGTCGCTGACGAACAGGGTGGCCAGGCGATCGAGCTCGGCGAGGGAGTCCGGCAGCCGGCCCACCAGGTTGTTCTCCGGAAGCATCAATCGATGCACGAACGGCGTGCCCGACTGCTGTCCCGCGCACTGCACGCCGAACCAGTTGCACTCGGTGCCGGGTTGGCCCAGCCAGTTCGTATCGTCGGCCCAATTGTTCCCGCCTGTGGCGTCGTAGAACCGGATCAGCGCTTCGCGTTCGTCCTGCGCGATTTGTGCGTTCGCCGTAGCCGATGTGAGGGCCGCGGCCAGGAGCAGCGTTTTGATTTTTGTCATTGGACTGTCTCCGATTCGCACTCGGCCAGCATCGGGCGGGCCAGGTGCTCGATCGGAAACTCGCCCGAGCCGTAGTCGTCGAAGTGGCTGTCGAAGTGAAGCTCGGCGGTGCCCGGTTCGCCGAACGCGATCGTCAGTTCGCCCCATTCGACGGGGTCGACGTCTCCGGGATCGAAGTCCGGGCCGTAGACGGTGCCTTTTGGCTGATAGAGCGTGAGGCTGAGTTCATACGAGGGAGGCACGCCGGGTAGCGGTGCCGTGATGGTTGACACCTCGCCGCTGCCGGTCATCCAGGCCTGCTCGCCGGAGTCGCCGGGCTTGTAGGTGAACCAGTAGACGACAACCTGGTCGTCGGGCATGACCTCGATCAGGAAGCCTTCGCCGGATTGCTCCGGGTTGTACCAGGCGCCGGAGTACTGCTGGTAGTCGCTGCCGTTGTCGCACGTCGTTCCGGCCAGTCGCGACAGGCGCTGGTAGTCGAGGCGGTCGTCGATCAGCGGTGGCGGACACAGCCCCGGTCCGGACTGTACGCCCGGTCCCCACGGGCCGCAGGCGAGCAGGTCGTAGTAATGGCGATGCAGGCTCAGCGTGTCCTCGCCGACCCGGTCGGCGCGGAAGCGGCCGGTGGGGCGAACGAAGCGGTAGTCTTCGTCGGTGGCGACGCCCTCGCCGAAGTGGCCCCGGGTTTCGCGCAGCGGATCCCATCGGAGCCATTGGTCGCCCATCGCACCCAGTTCGAACAGCCACTGCTGGCGACCGTCCGTGTCGAAGCCGAAGCCGTAGAGTAGCGGCGCGCCGCTGTCGAGCAGCATCAGCGAGACGCCTTCGCCGGCGCGGTCGGGGTGGTACCAGCTGCCGCTGACGGTGGCGTCGACGGCCACTCGTTGCCGGCCCAGGCAGGTTTCGAAGTCGCTCGAGCCGACGTGGCGCGCAGCGATCCATTCGCGCACTTCCGGATCATCGACGATGAAATGGTTGTAGCACAGGTCGAGCCCGGCGCCGACGTTCGTGTCCCCGCGTTCGGCGAGTCCTCCCGCGGCCGTGATGTCCTCGCCCAGCTCCTCGCTGAACCGGTTGCCGTTGAGGTAGAGAAAGCTCTGGCTGAAACCGTGCATGGCGGCGAAGGCGTGCAATGCGCCGACATCGAGCCGGTTGTCGGCGAGTTCGAGCCGGCGAAGCCGCAGGCGCTCCCAGCTGGCCGGAACGGCGCCTTCGAGGTCGTTGCGGGACAGTCGGAGTCGCTCGAGTTCGATTTCGGGCAATTCCGCGGGCAACTCGGGCAAGCTGCCGCTGAGCAGGTTGCCGCTCAAGTTCACGTCCTCGGTGCCCCAGGGGAAATAATTGAACTCACCGCGGATGGCATTACCGCTGAGATCGAGTTCGCGGCTTGGGGTGGACGCGGGACCGTAAGTCCACAGGCGTTCCTGCAGTTCAGCGGCGAGTTCCCCCTGCAAGTTGTTGTCCGGCAGCTCGATGCGACCGATCCACTCGTAGCCACCCACCTGCGGCGCTTCGGTCACGCAGGAGATGCCGTACCAGTCGCAGACATCGACTTCGGGATCGAGCCAGCCGTCGTTTCGGTGCCAATCGTCGCCGTTCATGGCCTCGTAGAAATCCTCGAGCACGTCGACGGGCAGGGGCGGCGGTGGCGACAGCGCCGAAAGCGTCGGACTGAGCGCGAGCGCGCCAGCCGCCAGTACGGTATGAACCAGGTGAAGACGGATGCCCATGGACTGCTCCTTGCCAATGCCAACTTGCCCCTTCGACTGCAATCCTACCACCCTCCCCTCTAGCACAAGAACCAGCTTCCAGCCAGCGTCCTGGTCAAGCGAGTACGCGCTTTCGGGGCTTGGGCCGGTATAATGGTCGGTTTCCCTTGATGGCATCGCCATGACCCGACTGAGCGACGAAATCGAGCGCCGGCGCACCTTCGCGATCATCTCGCACCCCGATGCCGGCAAGACGACCCTGACCGAGAAGTTCCTGCTCTTCGGCGGGGCGATCCAGCTCGCCGGGTCGGTGAAGTCGCGCAAGGCCGATCGCCACGCCACCTCCGACTGGATGGAGATGGAAAAGGAGCGCGGTATCTCGATCACCTCCTCGGTGATGCAGTTCCCGTACCACGACAGCATCGTCAACCTGCTCGACACGCCGGGCCACGCCGACTTCTCCGAGGACACCTATCGCGTGCTCACCGCCGTGGACTCCGCACTCATGGTCATC
>CAZSGS010000378.1:0-2955 GCA_964606365.1 uncultured Wenzhouxiangella sp.
CAGGTCATCTTCAAAGGCCTCAAAGTGCACGGCATTTATGGCCGGCGCATGTACGAAACGTGGTACAAAATGACCCAGATGGTGCTCACCGGCTTCCCGCTGCACAAGGTGCTCACCCACCAGATCGCGATCGACGATTTCGAGACCGGCTTCGAGTTGATGGCCTCGGGCCAGTGCGGCAAGATCGTCTGCGACTGGACCGGCGAGGTCGAATAACTTCCGAGATAAGTCAAAAGAAAAATTGTCCACAGATAAACACAGATAAACACAGATGAAAAACAAGAACGGCTCGAGAGTCTGGCGGGCGATAGAGCATTGCCCGGCATTTGCAGACCGAAACATTCAATGATTCTGGTTTTCTCTATCCTCTTTTTTCTATTTTCTATTTTCTTTTTGGGGTTCATCTGTGTTCATCTGTGGACAAATTAGGTTTTCCAAGGAATCAGGCAATGAGCGATAAAGCGACTCTTCAAAGACTGCAGGACGAACTCGAACAGATCGAGGCCGACGGGCTGTACAAGCGTGAGCGGCAGATCACCACGCCGCAGCGGGTCGAGATCGAGACGCTCGAGGGCGGCAAGGTGCTCAACTTCTGCGCCAACAACTACCTGGGTCTGGCCGACCATCCCGACATCATCGCCGCAGCCAAGGAAGCCCTCGACGGCCACGGTTTCGGCGTCGCCTCGGTGCGCTTCATCTGCGGCACGCAGGACCTGCACAAGCAGCTGGAAAAGACCATCGCCGAGTATTTCGGCAAGGACGACGCGATCCTGTATGCCGCCTGCTTCGACGCCAACGGCGGCCTGTTCGAACCCCTGCTGGGGCCCGAGGACGCAATCATCTCCGACCAGCTCAACCACGCCTCGATCATCGACGGCGTGCGACTGTGCAAGGCCGAGCGGCATCGCTATCCCAACTCGGACATGGATGCGCTCGAAGACATCCTCAAGAAAACGCGGGACAAGCGCACGCGCCTGATCGCCACCGACGGCGTGTTTTCCATGGACGGCTATGTCGCCAGGCTCGACGAGATCACCGCCCTGGCCGAGCAGTACAACGCGCTGGTGATGGTCGACGACTGCCATGCCACCGGCTTCTTCGGCCCCACCGGTCGCGGCTCGGCCGAACATCACGGTGTGATGGACAAGGTCGACATCTTCACCTCGACCCTGGGCAAGGCACTGGGCGGCGGCATGGGCGGCTTCACCGTCGCCAGCCAGCCGGTCGTCGATCTGCTGCGCCAGCGCTCCAGACCCTACCTGTTCTCGAATTCCCTGGCACCGCACCTGGTTGCCGCAAGCCTCCGGGTCTTCGAGATACTGACCGAATCGAGCGAGCTGCGCGATCGCGTCGCCGACAACACGCGCTTCTTCCGCCAGGCCATGACCGACGCCGGCTTTGAACTGCTGCCGGGTGAGCACCCGATCGTTCCGGTGATGCTGCACGACGCCCCGCTCGCGCAGAAGATGGCCGACGAGCTTCTGAAAGAAGGCATCTATGTCATCGGCTTCTTCTATCCGGTGGTGCCCAAGGGGCAGGCGCGCATCCGCACGCAGATTTCAGCCGCCCACAGCCGCGAACACCTCGAGCAGGCCGTCGACGCCTTCACCCGGGTCGGCAAGCGCCTGGGCGTGATCGACTAACTGATACTGGGCAATGGGCGAAATCGGCAGCGCGGAATGGACCGTGGTCCTGGCCACCTTCGTCGTGGTCATGCTCGCGGTCTTTCTGCACTTCGAGGTCTTTGCCGCGCTCAATCGCTGGGGTGCCGAGCGGCGCCTGAGACGCATGGGAAGCAGTCGCCACCACCATCGCCCCACCCTGCTGCTGGTGATGTTCGCGCTGCTGCTCACGCACGTCGCCGAGATCTGGCTGTTCGGCCTGGCCTACTGGGTCCTGCTGTCCGTGCCGGAACTCGGCACCATCGAGGGCTACCCATCGCTGAACTTTCTCGACTGCATCTACTTCTCGGCCACCACTTACACGACCGTGGGCTGGGGCGACCTGTTCGCCACCGGGCCGATCCGCTTCCTGGCCGGCACCGAAGCCCTGGTGGGCTTCATGCTGATCACCTGGTCGGCCTCGTTCGTCTACCTGATCATGGTCCGTACCTGGGGCGACGGAGAAAGCAGTTTGTAGCCCCCGGTCAGCGCTTGCGCGCCATTGCCTTGCG
Source organism: uncultured Wenzhouxiangella sp. (assembly GCA_964606365.1). Classification (GTDB taxonomy): domain Bacteria; phylum Pseudomonadota; class Gammaproteobacteria; order Xanthomonadales; family Wenzhouxiangellaceae; genus Wenzhouxiangella. Next base: position 2,174 of record CAZSGS010000378.1, read on the forward strand.
CACGCCGCGCACCATCAACCGATAGTACAGCCCGGGAAAGAAGCGCTTGAGCCGCCACAGCCAGCGCGTATTGCCGTGCGTGAGCAGCAGGAAGCGCGGCTTTTCCACGGCCCGGAACACTTTCTCGGCAACATCCTCGACGGTCACGCCGGAGTTGTCCATCCAGCGTTCGACGCGCTTCTGATAGCCGCTGTCGGGCGCGCGCATGGTCTCGGTCAGCCGGGTGCGCACGAAGGCCGGACACAGCACCGAGACCTCGACGCCGGCCGCTGCCAGCTCGATCCGCAGCATCTCCGACATGGCGATCACGCCGGCCTTGGCCGTACCGTAGGCGTTGATCTGGGGCGCACCGGCCAGCCCGGCAAACGAGGCGACGTTGATGATGTGTCCCCGGCCAAGCTCGCGCATGCCCGGTGCGAAGGCCTTGCAGCCGGCGACCACGCCCATCAGGTCGATGTCCGTGACCCACTGCCAGTCATCCAGCGGCGTCTCCTCCAGCGAGCCGCCGACGGCGACCCCGGCATTGTTGATCAAGACCTCGGGCGCGCCGACCTGATCGCGCACCCGTTCCCAGTCCTCCCGGCGGGTTACGTCCATGGCGATTGCCGTGGCCCGGTCACCCAACTCGGCGGCCATTGCCGCAGCGCCGTCGGCATCGAGATCGGCGATGACGACATGCCACCCGGCCGAATGAAACCGTCGGGCCATGGCCGCGCCGAGGCCCGAGGCCGCGCCCGTGATCAGGGCCGTTCTCTGTGTTGAGGAATCGTTCATTGAATAGT
>CAZSGS010000379.1:0-2949 GCA_964606365.1 uncultured Wenzhouxiangella sp.
GCCTTGCTGATCGGCAACGACCAGTTCCTGGCCGTCCAGCGACTCGACGATCCAGGCGATCTCGGTGCCCTCCGGCGACCACAGCGCCGGATATTCGCGCTGGCCGTCGGTGACGGTCAGGTTGCGGGTGGAGCCGTGCTCGACCGGCACGGTGAAGATCTCGCCGCGGGCCGTGGCCAGCACCCGCTTGCCGTTGGGCGAGATGCCGACGCGCTCGATGTTGTCTTGCACGCTCTTCCACTCGGTGCGCTGCTGGGGCAGGTCGGGATTGAGTGAAATGTCCAGCGTGCGGCGCTCGCCGCTGGCGAGATCCAGTTCGTGTAGTTGCCCCCCGGCCTCGAACACGACTTGATCGCCGTGACCGTCGGCCCAGTGCACGTCCCAGTCGGCCTGGTCGGTCAGGCGCTCGATCTCGCCGGAGGCGGTATCGAAGGCATGCAGGTTCAATCGCTTGTCGTGCCGGTCGGAGATGAAGACCACGCGCTCGCCCATCCAGAAGGGCTGGATGTCGTTGACGCGCTCGCCGGGGATATCGACGACTTCGCCGGCTTCGGGGTCGATGATGCGAACCGAGGGCGTGGTGCCGCCGCGATAACCGCGCCAGCCCGCCGAACCGCCGTAGAGCCCGTTGTAGGCCGGGCCGTGGTCGATATAGACCAGGCGCTCGCCTGCGCCGTCCCAGCGGCCGCGGAAGAAGCGCGCCGCCATCTGCTTGACCGGCGCACCGCCGCCGAGCGGCACGTGCCACAGCTGGGCGGAGCGGCCGTGATCGGTCTCGCGGCGGGACGCGAATGCGACTTCACCGCCGTCGGCGCTCCAGCCGACCGGCACGTCGCTGCCCGGATGCCAGGTCAGGCGCCGCGGCTGGCCGCCGTCGACCGAGATCACGTAGACGTCGGTATTGCCCTCGTACTCGGCGGCATAGGCGATGTGCCGGCCGTCGGGCGAGAAGTAGGGGTTGTTTTCCTCCGCCGCGGCGCTGGTGAGGCGCTTGGGGTCATCGCCGTCGCGATCGCTGATCCACAGATCGCCGGCGTAGACGAAAGCGAGGTGATCGGCCGAAACGGCGGGCTGGCTCAGCAGCCGGGTGGGCTCGGCCAGCGCCGCGCTGGAAACCAGCGCCAGCGCCGCGAGCTGGAAGGTCCGGGAAATTCGCACTGATCGACTCCTTCGGGAACGAATATGGTGATGAATCCGCCGGACTATAGCAGGCGCGGATCAGCGGGTCATGGGCAGGAAGTCACTGCCCGGCGGACGCCACGGGGCGCCCGGGATGCACCGTGCTAATATCGAAGGACCGGTCGGTGAGGCGACCGGCCCGGGCCTTGCCGGCCCGTCGTCACCAGTCATTCGGGAGGGAATGCGGTATGAGCGGCGTCTATATCACCTTTGCACTTTATTTCGTTGCCCTGCTGGTGCTGGGCGTCATCGCCTGGCAGCGCACGTCGAACCTGTCCGACTACATCCTGGGCGGACGATCGCTGGGCAGCGGGGTCACGGCCCTGTCGGCCGGGGCATCCGACATGAGCGGCTGGCTGTTGCTCGGGCTGCCCGGCGCGGCCTACCTCAGCGGCCTGGAGGCCGGCTGGATCGCGCTCGGCCTGCTCATCGGCACCTGGTTGAACTGGCTCATCGTCGCCTCACGGCTTCGCACCGCCACCGAGAAGCTCGACGATTCGCTCACCCTGCCGGACTACTTCCAGCGCCGGTTTGCCGACAACTCGCGCGTGCTCCGGATCCTGCCGGGCATCTTCATCTTCATTTTCTTCTCGCTCTACGTCAGTTCCGGCCTGGTCGCCGGCGGCCGGCTTTTCGAGGAGGTTTTCGGCCTGCCCTACATGTGGGCGGTGACCACCGGCGTGCTGGCCATCATCATCTATACCTTCCTGGGCGGCTACCTGGCGGTGAGCTGGACCGACGCCCTGCAGGCCCTGCTGATGCTGCTGGCGCTGGTTGCCGTGCCAATGATGGTCTTCACCACCGGCGACACGGGCCTGTTCGACGCCGTGCGCGACAAGAATCCCGAACTGCTCAATCCGTTCACCGACTCGGACGGGCAGGCCATCGGCCTGATCGCGATCATCTCGTCGATGGCCTGGGGCCTGGGCTACTTCGGCCAGCCGCATATCCTGGCCCGCTTCATGGGCATTCACCACGTCAGCCAGCTCACCAGGGCGCGGCGCATCGCGGTCAGCTGGGCGGCGATCGGCCTGGTTGCGGCCGTGCTGGTCGGCATGGCCGGCATCGGCGGACTCGAAACGACGCTGACCGACGCCGATACCGAGAAGGTCTTCATTCGCCTGGTGGAAGTGCTCTTCCACCCCCTGGTCGCCGGCATCTGCCTGGCGGCGATCCTGGCCGCCATCATGTCGACGGCGGACTCGCAGCTCCTGGTCGCCTCCTCGGTGGTGTCGGAAGACTTCTGGAAAGGCCTGCTGCGCCCCGACGCCAGCCAGACCGAACTGGTCTGGGTGGGCCGCATCTCGGTCGTCGTCATCGCCCTCGTCGCCTTCTGGTTCGCCCGCGACCCCGACAGCAAGGTGCTCGACCTGGTCTCCTACGCATGGGCCGGACTGGGCGCGGCCTTCGGGCCGGTGATCGTCATGTCGCTGTTCTGGTCGCGCATGAGCCGCGCCGGCGCCGCGCTTGGCATGGTCGCCGGCGGCGTGACGGTCATCGTCTGGCAGCCGCTCGAAGGCGGCCTGTTCGATATCTACGAGATCCTGCCCGGCGCCGTCTTCGCGGCCCTGGCCGCCTGGATCTTCAGCCTGGTCGTGCCGGATGACCGCGCAACCGAACAGTTCCAGCGCATGCTCGACTGACGTGTTTCGCGCCGGGCCATGAGCAAGCGGGCCGCGCGACTGACACCGCTGCGACGGCGGGTGCTGGATGCCGAGTTCGAGCGATTGCTCGAGCTCGACGAGGCCCGCCGCGCCGAGCGCCTGCGCG
>CAZSGS010000380.1:0-2918 GCA_964606365.1 uncultured Wenzhouxiangella sp.
GAACCCGAACCCGAACCCGAACCCGAACCCGAACGCGAACCGGAGCCCGAACCGGAGCCCGAACCGGAGCCCGAACCCGCCCGCGAGCCAAAGCCATCGCCGGGCGAGAAAGACTCGGTGCTCGATCCCAGCGCGCGCATGCGCCCGTCCATGGTGCGCCGGCGCCGACGCCGTCGTTGACTCGATTCAGCCCTTGGGCGGCAGAGTCGGGCCGGTATAATCGACGGCCAATTCCCACCCGGGCAGTGCCATGAACGTCAACGACATCTCGCCGGGGGTCAATCCACCCGACGACTTCAACGCCGTTATCGAAATTCCCCTCGACGGGCCCCCGGTCAAGTACGAGGTCGACAAGGCGACCGGCAGCATTCACGTCAACCGCCTGCTCGCCACGGCCATGCGCTACCCCTGCAACTACGGGTTCGTGCCCAATACGCTGGCCGAGGATGGCGACCCGCTCGACGTGATGGTGCTCATCCGCGTGCCGCTGTTGCCGGGGTCGATCATTCGCTGCCGCCCGATCGGGTATCTCGAAATGTCGGACGAGGCCGGCCGCGACGTCAAGATTGCCGCGCTGCCGATCGAAGCGGTTTCGCCGCTGCACGAGGACATCCAGTCGATCGACGATCTGGCCAAGTTCAGCCGCCGCAATATCCGTCACTTCTTCAGCCATTACAAGGACCTCGAGGTCGGCAAGTGGGTCGAGGTGCTGGGTTGGCACGGCCCCGACGAGGCGCGCGCCGAGATCGTCAAGGCCATCGAGGCTTTCGGCGGCAACGCCTGAGCATTCAGCGCTTCGGCAGCACGCCGGCATCGATCAGGATATCGACCAGCGTTCGGGTGAAACGCTCCCGGTCGCTGCCGTCGATGTGAGAGGTGTCCGGCAGTTCGAGGCTCGCCAGGCCGGGGTGGTCCGCGAAGTGAACGGTGACGGCGCCGGTGGCTTCCCCGAGCTTGTCCCAGTAGGCATCGCGCGGGTAGTTCTGCCGGTCCATCGACCAGTGCGCGTCGGCCGTGGGCATGCGCAGGAAGACCACGCGGCCGCCGCGGGCCCGGATGCGAGCGACGGCTTCCGAGATCGGCTCGAGTTCGGATGCCCAGCGCTGCGGCGAGGGCGCGGGCCGCTGCACGTAGTCGTCGGCCAGGCCGGCGGCGAAGTGGCGCCTCAGTCCGGCCACGTCGGCCCGGCCGTAGTCGGCATGAATGGTGCGGTCGTGGAGGAGACGGGTGTAATTGCGCTCCGGGGGCCGGCCGTCGATCAGGCCGAGCAATCGACTGATCAGGTTGAAATCGCCCCCGGCGACGACCAGCCGCTGCTGCAGGGCTGAAAGCAGCCGCCGTTCGATCCGGCGCTGCGGGCCGAATTCTCTTCGGTAGTGGCGGACCCAGGGCGTGCTCATGTCCCGGTACCAGTGCGCCAGGCCCCTGGCGTCCGCGGCGACCAGGAGTACGCCGGCAAAGTCCTCGTCGGCGGCCAGGTCTTCGAGCACGGCGAACGGGTAGTGGCCGTTGATCGCCAGGGAGGTCGCCGTCCAGCCGGGCCGGCGTGCCTCGAAAGCGTCGGTGGAGAAGGCCAGCTGGATGCGCGAGGCGCCGATGACGGTGAAGTTGCGCGCCTGCTCGACTTCGGTGACCCGGTCGCGGTGAAGGCTCCAGAGATCGCGGTCGTCGGAGAGCGCCGGCTCGTAGCCCTGCCCGCGCCACAGCCGCTCCCAGCCCGCGACGGCCGCGGCGGCCACCACAAGGGCGATGACGATCACGGCGATGGCTTGCGCTTTCGATCGCATGGTCAGAACTGGAAGTAGATGAAAGCCCGGCTGTCGCCCGGGCTGGTCAATACGGCGGCAAGCAGCAGCCCGATCAGGATGGCGCGCAACGGCCAGGCGAGGCGGACATACACACGCTCGATCTCGACGCGGCGGATGGCGACGTGCCAGGCCAGCAGGCCGGCCGTGGCGGCCAGTGCCAGCCGGCTCGCGGTGTTCATCGTCGATGCCGACGCCGACGCGGTCAACAGGGCGCGGTAGAAAGCGCCGGCCTGATCCAGGCTTTCAGCCCGGAACAGTACCCAGGTCAGGGTCACGACGATGAAGGTGAGCGCCATGTGGATCGGCTGCATCAGTCGGCTGCCGAGCCACCTCGCCCGCGACGCGAGGGGCTTGAGCGCGTGCTCGAGAACCAGCCAGAGGCCGTGCGCCAGTCCCCACAGGACAAAGGTCCAGGCCGCCCCGTGCCAGAGGCCGCCCAGGCCCATGGCGACGACCAGGTTTCCGAGGGTTCGGGCGCGGCCGTGACGGTTGCCGCCGAGGGGGATATAGAGGTAGTCGCGGATCCAGGTCGACAGCGAAATGTGCCAGCGCCGCCAGAAGTCGGAGAAGCCGACCGCGGCGTAGGGCGCGTGGAAGTTCTTCGGCAGGACAAAGCCGAAAATCCGGGCCGCGCCGATGGCACACAGCGAATAGCCGGCGAAATCGCAGTAGATCTGGCCGCTGAACGAGGTGATGCTCGCCCAGGCGGCCAGCGTGCCGAGGCTGTCTGCCGCGGCAAAGCCTGCGTCGACGACCGGCGCGAACAGGCTGTCGGCCAGCACCGTCTTGAGGAACAGGCCCGCGATCATCAGCGCGGTGCCGGTCTCCAGGTTGGCGCCGGTCATCGGCCGGGGCGAAGCGAGCTGGCCGGCAAACTGCTCGTAACGCACGATCGGGCCGGCGACCAGCTGCGGAAAGAAGCTCACGTACAGCGCGTAGTCGGCGAGATTGTCGCCCGGGCTGATCCGGCGCCGGTAGACGTCGAAGGTGTAGGACAGGGTCTGGAAGGTGTAGAAAGAAATGCCGATCGGCAACACGACGTCGATCAGGGGCGCGTGGTAGGCCGCCAGGCCCAGCCAGCCGGCGATCTGGTTGTAATTGGCGACGAAG
>CAZSGS010000381.1:0-2913 GCA_964606365.1 uncultured Wenzhouxiangella sp.
TGCATCTCGACGCTGATCACGCCGTCGCCCTGGCAGGCTTCGCAGCGGCCGCCCTTGACGTTGAACGAAAAGCGCCCGGGCTTGTAGCCGCGCGTGCGCGCCTCCTGGGTGCCGGCGAACAGCTCGCGGATGGGCGTGAACATGCCGGTGTAGGTGGCCGGGTTTGAACGCGGCGTGCGCCCGATCGGGCTCTGGTCGATGTCGACGACCTTGTCGTAGAGCGCCAGGCCGGAATAGCGCTTGAAGGGTGACGGCGTATCCGAGGCGCCGTTGAGTTCGCGCGCGAGCAGCTTGTAGAGCGTGTCGTTGATCAAAGTCGACTTGCCCGAGCCCGACACGCCGGTCACGCACACGAAGCGCCCGGCCGGCAGCTCGAGGTCGACGGTCTTGAGGTTGTTGCCGGTTGCCCCTTCGAGCCGGAACATCCGCTTGCGGTCGGGCTTGTGGCGCTGTTTCGGCACCGCGATCTCGCGCCGGCCCGAGAGGTAGTCGCCGGTCAGCGAGCCCTCGCAGTCGACCAGTCCGTCGGGCGAGCCGCTGTAGACGATGCGGCCGCCGTGCACGCCCGGGCCGGGCCCGATATCGACCACGTGGTCGGCCGAACGGATGGCTTCCTCGTCGTGCTCGACCACGATCACGGTGTTGCCCAGGTCGCGCAGCCTGAACAGGGTCTCGAGCAGGCGTGCATTGTCGCGCTGGTGCAGGCCGATGGACGGCTCGTCGAGCACGTACATCACGCCGACCAGGCCGGCGCCGATCTGGCTGGCCAGTCGAATGCGCTGCGCCTCGCCGCCCGACAGGGTGTCGGCCTGGCGGTCGAGGGTCAGGTAGTCGAGCCCGACGTTGACCAGGAAGTGCAGGCGTTCGCGCACTTCCTTGAGGATCCGGCCGGCGATCTCACCGCGCCAGCCGGCCAGCTCGACCTGGTTGAAGAAATGCAGGCAGCGCTCGACCGACCAGCTCGAGATCTCCGGCAGCGACTTGTCGGCGATATAGACGTGGCGCGCGGCCCGGCCCAGGCGCTGGCCGTCGCACTCGGGGCAGGCGCGCGTGGAGATGTAGCGCGACAGTTCGTCGCGCACGATGCGCGAATCGGTCTCGCGGTAGCGCTTCTCGAGATTCGGAATGATGCCCACGAAGGGGTGCTTGCGCGTCTGCGTGCCGCGTTCGGACAGGTAGCGGAAGCCGATCTTCTCCGTCCCGCTGCCGAACAGGATGACCTGCTGCAGCTGCTCCGGCAGTTCGCCGAAAGGGGTTTCGATATCGAAACCGTAGTGCTTGGCCAGCGACTGTATGAGCTGGAAATAGTACGCGTTGCGCCGGTCCCAGCCGCGGATGGCCCCGCCGGCCAGCGACAGGTCGCGGTTGGCCACCACCCGCTCGGGGTCGAAATACTGCTTCACGCCCAGGCCGTCGCAAGTCGCACAGGCCCCGTTGGGGTTGTTGAACGAGAACATGCGGGGTTCGAGTTCGGGCAGGCTGTAGTCGCACACCGGGCAGGCGTAGCGCGCCGAGAACAGCAGTTCATCGATTCCGGCGTCGGCGTCCATGGGGGCGACGACCGCCAGGTTGTCGGCCAGGGCCAGGGCGGTTTCAAAGCTCTCGGCCAGTCGCTGGGCCAGGTCCTTTCGAACGCGGAAGCGGTCGACCACGGCCTCGATCGTGTGCTTCTTCCTGAGCTCGAGGGTGGGCAGGGTCTCGTCCAGGTCGATCACCTCGCCGTTGACCCGGGCGCGCACGAAGCCCTGCGCACGCAGTTCCTGCAGCACCTGGACGTGTTCACCCTTCCGATTGCGCACGATGGGCGCGAGCAGCATCAGCTTGCTGCCCTCGGGCAGGTTGAGCACCGTGTCGACCATCTCCGAGACCGTCTGGGCGTCGAGCTCCTCGCCGTGGTCGGGGCAGCGCGGCGTGCCGACCCGGGCGTACATCAATCGCAGGTAGTCGTGGATTTCCGTGACCGTGCCGACGGTCGAGCGCGGGTTGTGGCTGGCCGCCTTCTGTTCGATCGAAATCGCCGGCGAGAGGCCTTCGATGCTGTCGACGTCGGGTTTTTCCATCATCGACAGGAACTGCCGGGCATAGGCCGACAGCGACTCGACGTAGCGCCGCTGCCCCTCGGCGTAGATCGTGTCGAAAGCCAGCGAGGACTTGCCCGAACCCGACAGGCCGGTGAACACGATCAGCCGGTCGCGGGGCAGCTCGACATCGACATTGGCCAGGTTATGGGTGCGTGCGCCGCGGACGCTGATCGACTTCATTGAAGGGTGCCGTAAATTCGAGACAAGCCTGCTAATATATCGCGCCCGATGTGAGCCGCGCAAAGCAAAAGGCCGAATTCGAGGGGCGTCGTCCGGCAGGGTCGTGTTCGACAACGCCGATGGCGCGGTTTTGCGACTGCATCGAGCCGACGGCGGCGCCGCGGCGCGCAATCGCGTTGACGGGAATTGGCCGGTCCTGTAGAATTCCCGCTCTTTACTGGCGAGTTCTTGCGGAGATTCATCCATGTACGCGGTATTTACCACCGGCGGAAAGCAGTACCGAGCCTCTGAAGGCGATGTGCTGCGCGTTGAAAAACTGGAGGCCGAGAAGGGTTCCACGGTCGAGATCGACCATGTTCTGATGGTCGGCGAAGGTGAAGACGTTCGCGTCGGCACGCCGACGGTCGACGGCGGCAAGGTCACTGCCGAGGTCGTGGACCATGGCCGCGGCGACAAGATCCGCATCATCAAGTTCAGGCGGCGCAAGCACCACATGAAGCAGATGGGTCACCGCCAGTATTACACTGAACTCAAGATCACCGGAATCGAGGGCTAAGGACGATGGCACATAAGAAAGCAGGCGGCTCGACGCGCAACGGCCGCGACTCCAATCCCAAATACCTGGGCGTGAAGCGCTACGGCGGCGAACACG
>CAZSGS010000382.1:0-2897 GCA_964606365.1 uncultured Wenzhouxiangella sp.
GAAAGGTCGCCGTGAATCAGCCCGGCGGCCAGCATGCGCACGATCTCGGCGATGATTCGGTCGTGGTGCTCGCGCGCCCGTTCGGCGCTGAGCGTCATGGCGTCGAGCCGCGGCGCGACGTCGCCTTCGGCATCGACGATCAGTTCCATCAGCAGCACGCCGTCGACGAAGCCGTGCGGACGCGGCACGCGGACACCGGCGGCCGACAGGCGGTAGAGCGCGTCCACCTCGGCGTTGAGCCACTCCTTTTCCTGCTCCTTCTGGCCGTAGCGGGTGCGCTTGTTCATCGCCCGCGCCCGCCGGCTGTTGCGCACGTTCCGGCCTTCCTGGTACTGCGCGGCCTGCTTGAAGCTGCGCACCCTGGATTCCTTGAACACCTTGGCGCAGCGTCTCTCCTCGCCGCATCGCACCACGAACACATCGGCTTCCTTGCCGCTCTTGAGCGGACGCAGTACCTCGTCGATCAGGCCGTCCTCGGCCAGGGGTTTCAAGCGCGCGGGCAATTTCATCGGATGCGATTATGACATTCATTGCCCGCGACCGCCGATTCCGGACCTCGCCGCCCTCGTATGGTCTGGGTGCTCGGGCAATGGCGGGAATACCACCGCGTGCTCTGGTAGGCTGAAGGTTCCTCATCACAAGTCGGGGAGAAAGGCATGGAGAACGAGCTTCCGGTCTGGGACATGGTCGTTCGACTGCTGGCCGCCGCGGTGCTGGCATCCATCATCGGCCTGGAGCGGGAGCTGAGAGGGCGTCCCGCCGGACTGCGCACGCACATGCTGGTGTCCCTCGGTGCGGCGGGCTTCCTGCTCGTGGGCTACGAAATCCTGTTCGCGACGGCCGAAGGGGACCCCTCGGCACGCATTGATCCCACCCGAATCGTGGAGGGCGTCATCGGCGGCATCGGCTTTCTCGGGGCGGGGAGCATCATCCAGTCCCGCGGCAGCGTGCACGGCATCACGACCGGTGCGGCCATCTGGATCGCGGGGACCATCGGCGTGGCCTGTGCAACCGGCAATCTCTTGCTGGCCGCGCTCGTGACGGCGATTGCGCTGGTCATCGTGGTGGTGCTGGGGCACTTCGAGAAGAAGGCGCTGGACTCCGACTGAGCGCCGGATCATGCCGGGCTGCGGTCGTTGAACCTGTTTTTTTCGCGAAGCGGGTGACGCGAAGCATGGTCGCAGGCCGACGGGCGGCCTGTAGCGACCGGGCGGTCATCGCCCCGGGTTGCCGATTTTGCCGGTCCGGTGTGTACCCGACTCGCTTCCGAGCGCTCGCAGCCACTATGCTGGGGGCATGCGCCTCTACGCTGGCCTGATTCGATTCCTGAGCGTCGTCATCCACCTCTATTTCGTCGAGGTGCGGGCTTCCGGGCGTGGTCGTGTGCCGCTTAGGGGGCCGGTGATCTTCGCGGCCAATCATCCCGGCTCGGTGCTCGACGCCATTCTTCTCAGCACCCAGGTGCCGCGCCCGATTCGCTACCTGGCGCGCAGCGGCCTGTTCCGGCTGCCGTTGATCGCCGCGCTGTTTCGCTCGCTCGGGGCGATTCCGGTCTATCGGCCGCATGAATCCGCCGACGCCAGCGAGCGCAACCGGGTGACGTTCGTCCGCGTGTTCGAGCACCTCGAAGGCGGTGGTTGCATCGGAATCTTCCCGGAGGGCCGCAATTCCTCCTGGGCCCAGGTCGGGCAATTGCGAAAGGGCGTGGCGCGCATGGCGCTGGGCGCGGAGGCGCGCAACGATTTCTCGCTGGGGCTGGTGATCGTGCCCGTGGGCATCAATCACGACCGTCGCGACCTGTTGACGTCGGATGCGCTGCTTCGCTTCGGCGAGCCGATTCTTGTCGCCGATTTCCGGGCGCGCTACGAGGCGGACCCGGAAGATGCCGTACAGACGATGACCGAAGCGGTGCAACGGGCACTTCGCCGCCAGGCGCTGCACATTGCCGACCGGCGGCTCGAACGGATGGTCAACGATCTGGAAGCGACGTTGTCGGTGGAGCTCACCGGCTTGCTGGATCCCGAAGAAGCCAACGACGTCGAACAAGGCCGGCAATCGTTTGCCAGGCGCTGGGTATGGAAGCTGCTGCGCTTGTATCACCGCTCCAGCCATGCCGCGGGCCGGGCGCTGGAGCAACGGATTCTGTCGCGCAACCTCATCAGCACGGTCCTCTCCCGCGCCCTGGAGCAGGAGCCGCGTTCGGTACTGGCGCTGCGAAACCAGCTGGAACGCTACAAGGACCACCTCGCGCAGACGCGAGTTCGAGCGGCCCTGCAGCAGCGTTTCGACCAGCCCGTGCGCGAACGCTGGGTTCGCCTGCGGATGACGATTTTTGCCGTTCTGATGGCGCCCGTCGCCTTGTTCGGGCTGGTTCACAATGTCGCGCCCTACCTGGTCACGAAGTACCTGCCGCGGCTCTTCGGCGACGAGGCCGTGCGGACGTTCGCCTATTTCGGCTTCGGGGTGTTGGCCTTTCTCTCCAGCTACGCGCTGTTCGGGTTCTGGCTTTGGCAGACCAGCCAGCTCGGTGCGCCGTGGATACTGGCCTACGTCGCGGCGCTTCCGCCCTCGGGTTTCGCTGCCCTGGGCTATCGCCGAACCATCATGGCCTACCGCGAGAAAGTGCTGGTGCGAACGGTGATCTTCGACCGCAGCCAGCTGGTCGAGCTCCTGCGCGGTGAGCGCGAGTCGCTGTTCGAGCGATTCCAGGCATTGAGCGAACGATACCGCGATTGACCGGCGCCGGCAGAGTCGCACGGGGGGCCGGGCTCACGCGCAGCAACCCGTGCAACGGCGCGACCGCGTCGCCGCTATTTCAGCCAGCGATCCATCCAGGCCTCCAGGCGGGTGTAGAGCGCGACCCGGTGTTCGGGGTCGCTGAACCGGTGCGGCTGCTC
>CAZSGS010000383.1:0-2879 GCA_964606365.1 uncultured Wenzhouxiangella sp.
AACGAGCCCGCCGATCAAGACAATAATGATCGGCTCGATCAGACTCGAGAGCGCGTCTACGGTGTTGTTGACTTCTTCTTCGTAGAAGCTGGCCACCTTGTCGAGCATGGCATCGAGCGAGCCGGCCTCTTCGCCGATGGCCGTCATCTGGATCATCATGGGCGGAAACAAGCCGGTCTGCTGCATGGAAAGCTGGAGGGAATGCCCGGTGGCTACATCCTCGCGAATCTTGTGAACGGCGTCTTCGTAGACCACGTTGCCCGTCGCCCCGGCCACGGTCTTGAGGGCGTCGACCAGAGGGACCCCCGCGGCAAACGTGGTCGACACGGTACTGGCGAAGCGCGACAGGGCGGACTTCTCCAGAACCGGCCCGATAATCGGAATTCTCAGCGATATGCGATCGAGGAAGTGGGCAAAGGCGGGGCTGCGTTTCTTTGCCTGGATCAGGCCCACGATGAGGAGAATGGCTCCGATCAGCACGATCCAGCCTCGCTGCTGCATGAAGTGCGACAGGTCCACGACCATGCGCGTGAAGGCCGGCAGGTCGGCGCCGAAGCCCTGGAACATTTCCTCGAACTGCGGAATCACGACGATCAGCAGCAGGGTGGTCACACCGACGGCCACGGCCAAAACCGAGGCCGGATAGAACATGGCCTTCTTGATCTTGCCCTTGATCGACTCGATCCGCTCCTTGTAGCTGGCAATCGAGTCGAGCACCTGGTCGAGCACACCAGCCGATTCGCCGGCCTCGACCAGATTGATGAACAACTCATCGAAGTAGTAGGGGTGCTTGGCCAACGCCTCGCTCAGGGTGTTGCCGGCTTCGACATCGTTGCGAATGTCGTCGAGCAGCTTCTTCATTCGGGGGTTTTCAGAGGCCTGGGCGATAATGACGAAGGCCTGAACAAGCGGAATGCCCGAGTACAGCATGGTGGCCAGCTGCCGGGTGAAGATCGCAATGTCCTTGGCCTTGATTCGCTTGCCCGTATTCCCGAAAAGTGGCTTGGGTTTCCTTTTGACCCGCCCCGGAACGATGCCCTGCTGACGCAACTCGGCCTTGACGATCATTTCATTGCGGCCGAGTCGCTCGCCCCTGATCTTTTTGCCGCGCTTGTCCTTGCCCTCCCACTGGAAGGTCTGCATCTCGTCTTGCGTGGTGGTCGCCATCTAGTGCCGCTCCTGCATCCTGCTGGTATTGGCCGGAGTTCGTGTCCGACCTGCACAGTTGTCCCTATCGTAGTGATTTTGCGCAGAAACTACGCCAAATGCAAGGACGCCCCCGCTGCGCCGTCTGGCGCACGCATCTCGCATTGCCCCCAATGCTCTGATTGTGCCTCTCTTGAGTTGTCGGTCGCATCCCCTGTCGACAATGTGCCGGCTGCCCCCAAACAAGCCGATATGTGCTCTGTATCGAACTCTCCCGCTCAATCCTTCGTCACGCGGTTCATCTCCGCCAGGCTGATCTTGCCCCACTTCACCTTGTTGAGCGCCGCCCGGCGCAGGTCAACTACCCCGTCCTTCGCCGCTTGGTGCTCCAGCGCCAGCGCGCCGCCGCCCTCCAGAATGATCTGCTCCATCTCCTCGGAGATCGGCATTACCTGGAACACGCCGGAGCGGCCCTTGTAGCCGCCGGTGCACTGATCGCAGCTGCCTGCCTGGTAAATCGTGAATCCCTCAGCGACTTCCTCTTCGGTGTAGCCGAGTTTCAGCAGCGCCTCGTCGGGCACCTCCTCGGGCTTCTTGCACGAGTGCAGCGTCCGCGCCAGGCGCTGGGCCAGCACCAGGTGCACGGTCGAGACGATGTTGTAGGTGGGTACGCCCATATTGGCCAGTCGGGCCACCGAGGCGGGCGCGTCGTTGGTATGCAGGGTCGAGAGCACCAGGTGACCCGTCTGGGCGGCCTTGATGGCGATCTCGGCGGTCTCCAGGTCGCGGATTTCCCCGACCATGATGATGTCGGGATCCTGTCGCAGGAAGGATCTGAGCGCGGCCGCGAAGGTCAGCCCCTGCTTGACGTTCTGCTGCACCTGGTTGACGCCCTTCATGCGGATTTCGACCGGGTCTTCGACGGTCGAGATATTTCGTCCCTCGTCGTTGAGGATGCCCAGGGCGGTATAGAGTGTGACCGTCTTACCCGACCCGGTCGGGCCGGTGACCAGCACCATGCCGTAGGGCTTGGAAATGGCCGACAGGTAGTCGTCCTTCTGCTTTTCCTCGAAGCCCAGCTTCTCCGGGCCCAGGAAGGCGCCGGCGGGGTCGAGAATACGCAGCACGATCTTCTCGCCCCACAGCGTCGGGCAGGTGGAGACACGAAAATCGTAGGCCTGGCCCTTGGAGACATTGAGCTTGATGCGCCCGTCCTGCGGGATTCGCCGCTCGGCGATATCCAGGTTGGACATGACCTTCAGGCGCGCCGAGAGCCGCGGCGCCATGCGCCTGGGTGGGCGCACCTGGGTGACCAGCACGCCGTCGACGCGAAAGCGCACCCGGTACTCCTCTTCGTAGGGCTCGAAGTGGATGTCGGAAGCGCCCTTGCGGATGGCGTCGACCAGCACCTTGTTGACAAAGCGCACCACCGGGGCGTCGTCGGCACCGGCGGCCGCGTCGCTGGCGTCCTCCTTCTTTTCCTCGCTGCTGTCGAACTTGAGATTGTCGAGATCGTCCTCGTCCTCGGTCAGGTCGTTAAACGCCTGGGCCGAGCCGGCCAGGGCGCGGTCCAGGGCCGGTTCGATGGCACTGTAGGGCGCCAGGATGGCCTCCACGGCCAGCCCGGTGGAGAAGGCGAGTTCGTCGATGCCGGCCTTGTTGCCGGGGTCCGCCGCCACTACGAACAGTCGCTTGCCGCGTTTGAGGATGGGCACGATCAGGTGCTTGCGCAG
>CAZSGS010000384.1:0-2876 GCA_964606365.1 uncultured Wenzhouxiangella sp.
GCCGGACTACGACTACGACCGGCACGTCGGCGGCGCCGTCTACCTGTTCCTGCGCGGTTGTCGCAGCGCCAGTGGCGGCGTGTTTCACGAGCGTCCTTCGCGCGAGCTGATCGAAGCGCTGGACCGCCTGTTCGCCGACAGGGAGGTGGATCATGCAGCATGAGGCCGTGATCGAGTGCTTCGAGCGGTGGCGGCGCATCGGCTGGATGCGACCGTTGGAGGCAAGGTTCGTCGATTTCCTGTCCGAACTGGCGCCGGAGGAAGACAGCCGCGTTCTGCTCGCCGCCGGGTTGGCCAGCCATGCCCTGTCCCAGGGTCACGTATTCATCGACCTCGAAGAACTGGTCGCGAATCCGAAGTCGCTGCTGGGCCTGCCGCCTGCCGAACCGGGCGGGCGTGATGAACTCATCGAAGCGTCGGAAAGGGCCCGCGCCGAGGAAAGCATCGGCAGCGACATCGAAGCAATGGCGGTCAAAGACTGGCTCGAGGCCATGCGGGCCTCGCGCCTGGTCTGCGCCGGCGACGGCAGCGAGCCGCTGGTGCTCGAGGGGCGTCGACTGTTCCTGCGGCGCAACTGGGCGGCGACCGAAGAGATTGCCCGCGATCTGGCGCAACGCACCCGGCTGATCGAGGCAGGCCTGTCGGACGAGGCAGTGCGCGGCATCGTCGATTCGCTGTTTGCCGACCAGGAAAACGGCGAAGGCCCGGACTGGCAGAAGATAGCCTGCGCCGTCGCCGCCCGCTACCCGTTCTCGATCATCACCGGCGGTCCCGGAACGGGCAAGACCTGGACCATGGTCAAGCTGCTGGGCCTGCTGCAGGCGATGAACGAACAGCTCGAGGGTGCGGCGGCAAGACCGCTGCGCATTCTGCTGGCCGCCCCCACCGGCAAGGCCGCCGCGCGCATGACCGAATCCCTGCGCGCCAACTGGCAGCACCTGCCCGAGCGCTACCAGCGCGAGGCCTTCCGCCCGGAAGAAGCCCGCACCCTGCACCGCCTGCTCGGCACCCGGCCCGACACGCGGCACTTCCGGCACGATCGGACCAACCCGATTCCGGCCGACGTCGTGATCGTGGACGAGGCCAGCATGATCGACCTGCAGATGATGCAGGCCCTGTGTCGCGGGGTGTCGCCACAGACCCGTCTGGTGCTGCTGGGCGACAAGGATCAACTGGCCTCGGTCGAACCCGGGGCGGTGTTCGGTGACCTGTGCCGGGATGCGGATGCCGGGCGCTACGGCGCGGACCTGGCGGGATGGATCGAGCGGGTCACCGGCGAATCGCCGGGCGTGTCCGCCGGCGGGCCCGCCATCCACGATCAGCGCGTGATGCTGCGCCAGGCGCGGCGCTTCGATCGGGATATCGCCGACCTGGCCGAGGCGGTCAACGCCGGCCGGGCCGAAGACGCCGAGCGACTCCTGGCCGATCGTGCCCCGGTGCTCGCAAGTCTCCGTCCGGCCGACGAGGCCGACGAAGCGCTTCGCGCACTGCTGGTCGAGGACGGTCATGCCGCTTACTTCGAAGCCCTCGGACCACCGGGAGCGCATTCGATCACGGATGAAACCTGGATCCGGGACTGCCTGACGGCCTACGGTCGTTTCCAGGTACTGGCCGCGACGCGGTCCGGGCCCTGGGGCGTCGATGGACTCAACGCGAGCATTCGCCGCTGGCTGGCCCAAGCCGGGTTGGTGCCCGCCGCCGGCACCTGGTTCCACGGCCGCCCGGTCATGGTGACTCACAACGACTACGGCACCGGCCTGATGAACGGTGATGTCGGCCTGTGCCTGCAACTGTCCGATGCGGACGGGACGACTGGCCTGCGCGTCGTCTTCCAGCGGGCCGACGGCAGCCTGCACCACTACGGCACCACGCGCGTGCCCGAATGCCGTACCGCCTGGGCCATGACCGTGCACAAGTCCCAGGGCAGCGAGTTCACCCACACCGTGCTGGTGCTGCCCGACCGGCACAACCGCGTGCTCACCCGCGAACTCATCTACACCGGCCTGACGCGTGCGCGCGAGCGCTTCACCCTGGTCGCGCCCTCGGCCGAGGTCTTCACCCGCGCGGTCGAGCTACGCACCCGGCGTTCCTCGGCCCTGGCCGACCGGCTCGAGGCCCGGTAGACCAGCCAGTGGACGGGCACGCCGCCGCAATGGCGGTCGACGAACTCACGGATTTCACGTCCCGCGGGGTCTTGCGACAGCGCATGACGAGGCGTCATGGAAACTGCTCACCAGCTCGGGCGATCGGCCCGGCAACGGTTCCCGTCAAAACCAAGGAGCAAGTCCATGACCGCAGACATCATCCGTATCGACCACGAACTCGACGAGTTCCTGTTTCACTGCCCGCTGACCGGCACGCCCATCGTGGGTGATCGGGATCAGGGTTTCGAACAATTCGCCAGCCCGTACTTCCTGTTCTGCATCACCCGGGACGGTGTCGTGCAGTCGCGCAGGGACGAGTTGCCGGAACCAGCCGCCTCGAGTCTGAAGAAGGTCATCGGCACATTGTTCGATGCCGGCCGCACCGGCCCCGACAGCATCACCACGTTCGAGCTGGCCACCTTCATCCCCAACGTGATTGCCGACATGCTGCCCGATTCTGCGGTCATCTTCGACGTCGGTCGTCCTGGTGATCGCAAGGAAAGTGCCGCCACAGTCTGGGTCGCCATGGATTTCACGCTGCCAGCGAAGGCGGTCGACGAAGCATGCATCGACCACTCTGCCGACGTGATGCCGGTCGAATGAGCCGGAACTCGCACGATCTACGGAACCTGAGAGGCATTCTCCGATGGCTGGATCACCTGGTCGGCGGGTACTTTGCGATCGCGGTCGCCGTGGTGGTGCTGTGGATCACCATCGTGTTCCCGCTGGCGG
>CAZSGS010000385.1:0-2854 GCA_964606365.1 uncultured Wenzhouxiangella sp.
GAACTGCACGGCGATGACCGCCAGGATCAGGCCGAAAACCTTGGTCAGTATGCGCCGACCGCTGTTGCCCAGCCACCGGATGACGAGGTTGGAATAAACCATGGTGAAATAGCACGAAACCGTGGTCACGGCGATCGCGAACAGCACCACGATCGAGTACCAGAAACCCGGCGCTTCACTGGTGAGGATCATGGCGGTGGCGATGGCGCCGGGGCCGCTGATGAAGGGAATGGACAGCGGCACGATGGCGATGTCCTGGCCCACCAGGGCGCGCGAGGGGCGGGCCTCGGACTTGGCATGATCGGGCGCTTCGCTCTTGTTGAGCATGTTCATGGCAATCCCGAACAGGATCATCCCGCCGGCGATGCGGAAGGCTGCCAGCGTAATGCCGAACAGCTGGAAGATCAGCGAGCCCATCAGCGCGAAGACGAAAAGCATCGCCGTCGAGGCGATCACCGCGCGGCGCGCAATCGCTTGCTGCTCCTCGTCATCGCTTTCCGAGGTCAGCGAGGCAAAGGCGAATGCAGTGGTAAGCGGATTGACGATGACGAACATGCCGACGATCGCGATCAGGAAATACTCGATGATGGATGCCATGGATACCGAGCTGGAAAACGTTTCGGATTCCAGTGAACGATAGCATGGAGGGTGGAATCGCCTGCCTGAGACGAGTCAGGGGGGTAGGTCGGGGTCGTATCCCCGACGGACGACCTTTGATGTCTGTACACGCGTAGCTATGCGTGTTCAAGCCTGAAATGCCGTCCGTCGGGGACGCGGCTCCGACCTACGTCGGCTCGCGGCCGAGGGATTCGATTTCTTCGGCCTCGAACACCTTTCCGGGGTTGAGGATGCCGTCGGGATCGAAGGTGGCCTTGATCCGGCGCATCAGTTCGATCTCGGCCTTCGAGCGGGTGTAGTGCAGGTCGTCGCGCTTGAGCAGTCCCACGCCATGTTCGGCCGAGACGCTGCCTTCGAACTTGCGCGCCAGCTCGAACACGCGCGGGCTCAGTTGCTTGCCGGCGGCGTGGAAGTCCTCGATCGACCAATCCTCGGGCCGCAGCACGTTCATGTGCAGATTGCCGTCGCCGATATGGCCGAACCACACGACCTCGAACTCCGGATAGTGCTCGCCGACCAGACGATCCAGTGATTGCAGGAACTCCGGCACGCGCGAGACGCGCACCGACAGGTCGTTCTTGTAGGGCGTGCGCGGGCTGATCGCTTCGCTGATCGCCTCCCGCCAGCGCCAGAGCTCCTCTGCCTGGCTCAACGACTGACTGATCGTACCGTCGGCCAGATGGCCCGCTTGCACCAGGCGCTCGAATACCTCCAGCGCCCGTTCCTGGCAGGTTTGAGCAGGATCGTCGAATTCCACTACCGCGTAGTAGGAACACTCGCCGTCGAGCGGAAACGCCTCGCCGGTGGCCGCGCATACATGGTCGACCGATCGCCGGTCGAAGAATTCGAACGCCGACAGCGTCAGCCCGGCCCGCAGTCCTTCGAACGCGGGCATGATCGCAGCCAGATGGGTGAACCCGACCAGCAGCACCGATTGCTCCGGCGGCGGCCGGGTCAGGGCCACGGTCGCTTCGGTAATGATGCCCAGCACACCCTCGGACCCGATCATCAGGTGGCGCAAGTCCAGTCCGGTGTTGTTCTTGACCAGCCCGCGATTGAGTTCCAGCACCTCGCCGGTGCCGGTGACCACAGTCAGGCCGCGCACCCAGTCGCGCGTCATGCCGTAGCGAAGCACGCGGATACCGCCGGCGTTGGTGGCGATGGAGCCGCCGAGCTGGCTGGAGTCGGCCGCGGCCCAGTCGACCGGGTAGTACAGGCCGGCGGCGGCGGCGTGACGCTGCAGTTCCCCCACCGGCAAACCGGCCTGGGCCCGCAGGCTGGGCTCGGCGGCGTCGAGCTCGAACACCTCGCGCATCTTCTCCAGCGAGACCACCACTTCGCCCTCACTCGCCACGGCACCTCCGGAGAGCCCGGTGCGTCCCCCGCTGGGAACCAGTTTGAGACCCTCGCGGCGTGCGATGTGGACCAGGTCCACGACCTCGTCGGTACTGCGCGGGAACACCACCGCCTCCGGCCGCGCCGGCCAGAAGCGCGTCCAGTCCCGGCCGTAGTGCACCAGGGATTCCTCGTCGGTCAGCGATTCGATCGGATCAAAGCGACTCATGACGTTATTATCACTCTTTCAACCTGCCGACAGCGACTCGATCATCCGCATGGCCGCCAAGCATTCACTGCCCAAAGACAAGATCAACTTTCTGCTGCTCGAAGGCGTTCACGACCGCGCCGTCGAGAGTATTCGTCAATCCGGATACGACAACCTGCGGGTCGAATCGACCGCGCTCGAGCCCGCCGCCCTGCGCGCTGCCCTGGCGGGCGTACACTTTCTCGGCATCCGCTCGCGCAGCCGCATCACCGAGGATGTGCTCGACGCCGCCGACAAGCTCACCGCCGTCGGCTGCTTCTGCATCGGCACCGACCAGGTCGACCTCGACGCCGCCCGCAAGCGAGGCATCCCGGTCTTCAACGCCCCCTATGCCAACACCCGATCGGTCGCCGAGCTGGTGCTGGCCGAGATCATCATCCTGATGCGCGGCATTCCCGAGAAGAACATGGCCGCCCACCGGGGCGAATGGCTCAAGACCGCTGCCGGCTCGCACGAGGTGCGCGGCAAGACCCTGGGCATCGTCGGTTTCGGACACATCGGCTCGCAGCTGGGCATCCTGGCCGAGGGTCTGGGCATGAACGTGATCTTCCACGACATCGTCGACAAGCTGCCGCTCGGCAACGCCCGGCCGGCCTCGGGACTGGACGAAGTACTCGAGCAGGCCGATGTCGT
>CAZSGS010000386.1:0-2851 GCA_964606365.1 uncultured Wenzhouxiangella sp.
GAACATGCCCGACGGCAGGGCCTATCGCCCCGGGGATGTGATCACGGCGATGAACGGCAAGACCATCGAGGTGCACAACACCGACGCCGAAGGCCGCATGATCCTGGCCGACGCATTGTGCTGGACCGGGCAGAACCTGAAACCGCAGACAACCGTCGACATGGCCACCCTGACCGGGGCCTGCGTCATCGCCCTGGGCCACCACGCCAGCGCGATCATGACGACCGACGACAAGCTGGCCGAGGAACTGCTCGCCGCCGGGCAGCGCTCGGTCGATCGCACCTGGCGCCTGCCGCTGTGGGACGACTACCAGGAACAGATCGACACCCCGTTTGCCGACATGAAGAACATCGGCGGCATGCCCGCCGGCTCGATCACGGCCGGCTGCTTCCTGTCGCGCTTCGCCGAAGGCCAGCGCTGGGCCCACATCGACTGCGCCGGCTCGGCCTGGCAATGGGGCAAGCCCGAATCCGGTACCGGCCGGCCCGTGGGCATGCTCGTCGACTGGCTGGTGGACCGCGCCGGCGGCTGGGACGCCCTCGACTGAGGTCTGGCGCGTCCCTGAACGTTGGGACTTCGAAACGGATGGATGCCGGTTGATTTCTCGCAACGGCGCTAAGGCGCAAGGGCCGCAACGGGAAATGGACAATTCCTCTTACAACGAGAAGACGGAATCGCGCTCCGTTGAAGAAACAGAGATAAGTAAACTTGATTCTTTCCTTGCGCCCTTTGCGCCTTAGCGCCTTTGCGAGAGGCTTTTTCAAGCCATGAGAGTCGATTTCTACGAAATGGGTGGGCGGTTTGCCGATCCGCTTTATGTCGCCGGGGTGCTGGTCTCCAAGGCCTGGCCGGCGACGAAGGACATTGCCGTTGTCGGATCTTCCGGCGACCTGGCAAAGCTCGACGAGCAGCTGTGGGCGCAACCCGAGGGCCGCTTCCTGCCGCACGAGCGCGCCCCCGCCAAGGCGCCGATCCAGTTGCTCGAGAAGGCGCCCGCCGAAGCCGACATCCTGATCAACCTGGACCCGGCGGCACCACTGCCTCAAGGCCGCTACCAGCGCGTGCTCGAGATCGTGCCGCCGGACGAGTCGCTCAAACAGCAGTTGCGGGAACGCTGGAAAGCGTGGAAACAGCGCGGCGCGGAGTTGCAGCATCATGTTCTGAAATTACGGAAGAAAGCCTGCGATTGAACACAACTCGCCCTGTATACCGCGGAACCTGAGACCTGAAACCTGAAACCCCTAAACCGACAAACCCTACGCCACCGCCGACCGAAAACCCAATCATCATGGACAAAACATACAGCCCCGAAACCATCGAATCGCGTTGGTACCCGTACTGGGAAGAGAAAGGCTGCTTCAAGCCCTCCGGCGAAGGCGCGCCGTTCACCATCCTGCTGCCGCCACCCAACGTCACCGGCACGCTGCACATGGGGCACGCCTTCCAGCACACCCTGATGGACGCGCTGATCCGCTACCAGCGCCTGAAGGGACGCGACACGCTGTGGCAGGTCGGGGTCGACCACGCGGGTATCGCCACCGAGATGGTGGTCACCCGCCAGATCGAGGCCGAAGGCGGCAAGCGCGACGACTACACGCGCGAGGAATTCATCGACAAGGTCTGGGACTGGAAAGAACACTCCGGCTCGACCATCACCGGCCAGATGCGCCGCCTGGGTGCCTCGGCCGACTGGTCGCGCGAGCGCTTCACCATGAACCCCGACCTGTCCGAGGCGGTCAACGAGACCTTCGTGCGTCTGTTCGAAGAAGGCAAGATCTACCGCGGCCCGCGCCTGGTCAACTGGGATCCGGTGCTGCAGACCGCGATCTCGGATCTCGAAGTGGTCAACAGCGAAGAACAGGGCAAGCTCTGGTCGATCCGCTATCCGCGCACCGACGGCGAAGGCGACGTCATCGTCGCCACCACGCGACCCGAAACCCTGCTCGGCGACGTCTGCGTGGCCGTCCATCCGGACGACGAACGCTACGCCGACCTGGTCGGCAAGACCGTCGACCTACCGCTGACGGGGCGTCGGATTCCGGTCGTGGCCGACGAATACGTGGACATGGAGTTCGGCACCGGCTGCGTCAAGATCACCCCGGCGCACGACTTCAACGACTGGGAAGTCGGCAACCGCCACGATTTCGAACCGATCAACATCTTCACGCCCACGGCCGAGATCAACGACCAGGCGCCGGAAGCCTACCGCGGCCTCGACCGTTTCGAAGCCCGAAAGCGCGTGATCGAAGACCTGAAAGCACAGGACCTGCTGGTCGAGGAAAAGGCCCACACCCTGATGGTGCCCCGCGGCGACCGCTCGGGCCAGATCATCGAACCGTTCCTGACCGACCAGTGGTTCGTGAAGATGGACGAACTGGGCAGGATCGGCCTCGAGGCGGTCGAGGCGGGCGAGATCGAGTTCGTGCCCGGCAACTGGATCAATACCTACCGCCACTGGATGGAAAACCTCCAGGACTGGTGCATTTCGCGCCAGCTTTGGTGGGGGCATCGTATCCCCGCCTGGTACGACGAGACCGGCAAGGTCTACGTCGGCCGCACGGAAGACGAGGCGCGCGCCGGAAGCGAGCTGCCGGCCGGCGCGAAGCTCACGCAGGACGAGGACGTGCTCGACACCTGGTTCTCCTCGGCGCTGTGGGCCCACTCCACGCTGGGCTGGCCGGACGAACAAAGAATGCAGTCTGAGGGTTTCGAACGCTACCTGCCCACCTCGGTGCTGATCACCGGCTTCGACATCATCTTCTTCTGGGTCGCGCGGATGATCATGATGACGAAACACTTCACCGGCCGGGTGCCCTTCGAGCAGGTCTACATCACCGGCCTGATCCGCGAC
>CAZSGS010000387.1:0-2836 GCA_964606365.1 uncultured Wenzhouxiangella sp.
GCGGACAGCGGCTGGCGCTGTTCAACGGTGACGGTTTCGAGTACTTCGCAACGATCACGGCCACCGGACCCGGCGATCGCTGCAGCGTCGCCGTCGAAGCCCAGCGCGGGGTGCAGGTCGAATCGCCGCTTCACATCACCCTCGTCCAGGCCGTCGTCCGCGGCGACCGCATGGACTACAGCATCCAGAAGGCCTGCGAGCTGGGCGTGAGCGCGATACAACCGGTCTTCACCGAGCGCACCGAAGTGCGACTCGAAGGCAAGCGCGCCGAAAAGCGCCGCCGCCACTGGCAGCAGGTGGCGGTGGCCGCCTGCGAGCAGAGCGGGCGGGTGCGCGTTCCCGCCGTCGAAGCCCCGACCGCGCTCGCCGCCCTGGTCTGGCCGGCCGGCCGGCTGCTACACCTCGACCCGCTGGCCGAGCGGTCGCTGGGACGCATCGAAGCACTCGGCACGGACGGGGTTGTCCTGCTCATCGGGCCCGAAGGGGGTTTGACCGAGCCGGAAACCGCCTGGCTCGAGCGCCAGGGCAGCAGCGGCGTGCGCCTGGGCCCGCGCATCCTGAGAACCGAAACCGCGGGGCCGGCGGCCATCGCCGCCCTGCAGACCGCCTTTGGAGACTGGCAATGAGCGACGCTTCCGAGACCGTGCGCTGGCTGCAGGTCCGCGTCACCGTAGACGAACCCGCCGTGGACGAGGCCGAAGCCGCGCTGTCCGAGGCCGGCGCACATGCCGTGACCCTGCTCGACGCCGCCGACGCGCCGGTGCACGAACCCGACCCCGGCAGCACGCCGGTCTGGCCGCAGACCATCGTCGAGGGCTTGTTCGAGGCCGATGTGGACCGCACGCGAATCGGCGACACCCTGGCCGAGGCCGGCCTGGGCGAGTCCCTGGGCAGCCTGCATTTCAATGAACTCGTCGAGCAGGACTGGGCGCGGGCCTGGATGGACCGCTACGAGCCGATGCGCTTCGGCCGCGACCTGTGGATCTGCCCGTCGCATCTCGAACCCGACCCCGGCTGGCCGCTGGTCATCCGGCTCGATCCCGGGCTGGCCTTCGGCTCCGGCACGCACCCGACCACGGCGCTGTGCCTCGAGTGGATCGATTCGCTCTCACTCGACGGCCGCGACGTACTCGATTTCGGCTGCGGCTCGGGCGTTCTGGCGATCGCCGCCGGGCTCAAGGGCGCCGACCGCCTTGTAGCGGTGGATCACGACCCGCAGGCGCTGCTGGCGACCGAGGACAACGCCGCCCGCAACGGCCTTGAAGGGCGCATCGACTGCCTGCTGCCCGACGCGTTCGAGCGCTTGAAGACCGAACAAGGGCAATTCGACCTGGTGCTGGCCAACATCCTGGCCGCGCCCCTGGTCGAACTGGCCGGGCAGCTGATGGCCTGCCTTCGGCCCGGCGCGACGCTGGTGCTGTCCGGCATCCTGCCCGAGCAGGTCGAATCCGTCGCCGCGGCCTACCGCCGCCTGGGCGAACCGGTCGATCAAAGCTTGTGCGACGACTGGGCCCGCCTGGTCTTCATCTGCGAAACTTCCGGACCGGGCGCGTGAGTTCGATCCGCCAGTGGCTCGCCCACCAGCTGCGCGACGCCGTCACGGCGGTGCTGGCGCCGCTTCCGGCGGCCGTGCTGCCGGCGCGCCTGTCGAAGTCCTTGTTGTGGCGCGTGGCGTCGGTCGGCTGGCTGTTCGCCGAGCACCGCTCCGCCATCGCGTGGAGCGAACAGGAATGCTTCGGCGAGACACTCGACCTGCACCGCCACTGGGCCTGGACCAACCTGATGGATGCGATGGAGACCTGGCGCATCGCCCTGGGGCTGGCGCCGCGCCTGGATATCGAGGGCGAGTGGCCCGCCGAGCCGGGTTTCGTGGCCGCGGGCATTCATTTCGGTTCGGGCATCGGCGCGCTCTGGCACCTGCGCGAGCGCGGACTCTCGCCCCGGCTGGTCTACCGGCCGGTGGCACCGGGCGACATGCCCGGGCGCCCGATCCTCTACCAGTGGTCGCGGCTGAGGGTGCGCCTGATGCATCGCCTCTGCCCGGCCGGGGCCATTTCGACGGGTGGCGCGTCGGACCGGATCGTCGAGGCCCTGCGCGACGGCGATTCCACCCTGATGCTGGTGCTCGACACGCCCGGCGCGCCGGACAGTCGCTGGCAGCTGGCCATGGGCCGGTGCCGGGTCGGCCTGCGAACGGGCGGCCTGAAGCTGATCGACGAAGAGGCGCCGCCGGTAACCTTCTTTCACGGCCGCTTTGATCGAGGCAACGGCCGCACGCGGCTGACGCTTCAAACCCTCGACCCGGCCTCCACGAATGCATCGGGCCTGCTGGCGGTCATGCAAGAGGCGATCGCCGACGACCCCTGCCAGTGGGTGCTGTGGCACTGCATCCGTGGACACTGCGCGACGGCTCGATGACCTTCGATTCACTCACCTTCGCGGTGTTCATCGTCGCGCTCTGGGCGCTGGTGGGCGCCAGCCGGGGCTGGCGCGTTCGCAAGCTCGAACTGCTGGCGGCCAGCTATCTTTTCTACGCCGCCTGGAACCCGGTATTCATCGGGCTGCTGGTGGTCTCGACCCTGGTCGACTGGATCGCGGCACGGCGGCTGCACGCCAGCGTCGGGCCGGGCCGGCGCAAGGCCTGGCTGCTGCTGTCGGTAGCGGTCAACCTGGGCCTGCTGAGCTGGTTCAAGTACGCCGACTTCTTCGTCGCCAATTACAACCAGATCGCCGGCTGGCTGGGCCTGGCGGCCTACCAGGCGCCCCTGATCGACGTCGTGTTGCCGATCGGCATTTCCTTCTACACCTTCCAGACCCTGTCCTACACCTTCGACGT
>CAZSGS010000388.1:0-2828 GCA_964606365.1 uncultured Wenzhouxiangella sp.
CACTGGGATACCGATCGTCTAGTGGGCAGACCCAATGAGGTTTTCGTCGCGCATCGGCGCGGTGCAGCCTTCGAGGTAACTCACGTGGCTGCCGGGCTCGGCGACGATCAGCGTGCGCTCGAACTGGCCCGTGTCGCGGGCGTTGATCCGGAAATAGGTCGACAACTCCATCGGGCAGCGCGTGTCCTTCGGAATGTAGACGAAGGAACCGTCCGTGAACACCGCCGAGTTGAGCGCGGCGAAGTAGTTGTCGGTATGCGGCACGACCGAGCCCAGGTATTCCCGGACCAGCTCGGGATACTCCTGCACGGCTTCCGAAAAACTGCAGAATATGACGCCGGCTTCCTTGAGTTCCTTCTGGAAGGTCGTACCCACCGAAACCGAGTCGAACACGGCATCGACGGCCACCCCGGCCAGGCGCTCGCGCTCGTGCAGCGGTACGCCGAGCTTGTCGAAAGTCTCGAGCAGTTTGGGGTCGACCTCATCGAGGCTCTTGGGGCGATTCTCCTGCTTCGGCGCGGCGTAGTAGTGAATCTTCTGGAAATCGATCGCGGGCAGGTTCAAATGCGCCCAGTTCGGCCCGACCATCTTCTGCCACTGGTGAAACGCCTTCAGGCGCCATTCCAGCAGCCATTCGGGCTCGTTCTTCTTGGCAGAGATCATCGCGATGATCTCTTCGTTCAGTCCGGCCGGCACGCGGTCGGATTCGATATCGGTATAGAACCCGGCCTTGTAGCGCTGCTGGATGTAATCCTGGACCTGTTCGGTGGTCTGACTCATGACAATTCTCTTTGCGATTCGCGCAGGCTGGTTTCCGCGCGTATGGCGATGCGGCGCGAGGAGGGTTCGGCCAGGTCGGCCAGGCTGAGCCCGGCCAGGGCGCTTTCGACCGCCTGGCCGATCTTCTGCCAGTTGCCCCGCAGGTTGCAATCGGACTCGTGCGAACACAGTCCGGGCTCGAGGCCGCACTCGGTCAGCGCGATCGGCCCTTCCATGGCGCTCACGATACCGGCAATGGAGATGGCCTCGGGCGGCTCGGCGAGCCTGTAGCCGCCGTTGACGCCCCGGATGGAATTCACCAGGCCAGAGCGCGCCAGGGTCTTGAGCACCTTGGCCACCGTCGGCGGTTCAAGCCGGGTCAGCTCGGCCAGCCGGCTTGCGGGCACGCACTCGTCGGGACGGTGCGCCAGGGCGGCCAGGAGTACCGTCGCGTAGTCCGTCAGCTTGCTGATTCGAAGCATGTTTTGCCTTGCTCGAGGACACGTTACTTATTATGGTGCCGTAGCCGGCTTGAAACAAGACCAATTTGGTATGATTTTGCCGTCGATGCCGCGGCGGCGGAGTTCCAATTCGACCCTACCGGGCTGCTAGTGTACCCCGTCAATCATTCTGTAACTTATAGCGAGTCGGAAAGCGTTCAGCTGCAAGGCCTGTCTCGCAGGGAATGGTGGTGCCATTTTCAAGAGACAGAACACGCGCCACGGCACTCCTGCTTCGCTTGTTCGAGCAAGCTCGAATCCGCAAAGCATCCGTGCCTGCGCTGCAGATGAATGCTTTCCGGCTCGCTATAAGTTACACAATGAGTGACGGGGTACACTAGACTTCGCAGCGTGAATCCACCGACGGCAAGGCAGTGAGCAGCGACAACGGTTTCAGTTCTTCGATACCGCTCGGCGGCAAGCCCGCGCGCGAGGGCGCGACGCGCTACCTGGCGCCGCCTTTCGATGCCCGAGTGGCCGATTCGGGCCAGGCGCTGCTTCTGATTCACGGCGAGCAGGCAATCCGGCGACTGCCGCTACAACTGGTCCAGGTGTTCGGGCAGTGCAACCGTCTGCGCACGTTCGATGAACACGTTCGGGCGATCACCCGGGCCCTGCGCGTGCCGCAGCAGCAGGCCGGGGCCGTCGGGCAGGCGCTCGACGAACTGATCCGCCGCCGACTGCTGCACACCGAAGCAGCCATTCTCGAACGACTGGGAAGCCGGCCGGCGGCCGAGCGCTCGGGGCCAGCCACCGGGGTCGTCAGCGACCTGTTCATCCGCACCTGCGGGCGCCCCGAAACACTCGAGCGCTTATTGAAGAGCCTGACCCGGAATCCCCTTCCCCAGGGCCTCGAGCGCGTCGTCGTACTCGACGATGACGCGAGCCCTCGTGGACGGCAGGCGACGCGGGCAGTCGTGGAACGTCACCGCACCGGGCTCGACGGCAAACTGACCCTGATCGACGCGAGCGAACGCCGCGCCATTCTGGAGCGGATCGCCCACGAAGCCGGCGCCGACGCCGAGCGCCTGCGTTGGTCGGTCGAGGGCGAGCGCGAATGCGACGAGCCTTCCTACGGCGCCAGCCTGAATTTCGCCTTGCTGCTCGGTGCCGGGCGCCTGATCGCCATCGTCGATGACGACGCCACGCTCGACGCATTCGCCTTGCCGGAATCCCACCCTCGACCGGCGCTGCGGCGACGGCAATCCGCCCGGCTGGACTTTCCCGAACCGCAATGGGCGCTGCCCGGCGACCACTACAAAGCCGTCGACGAACACCCGGTCGAGCTGCACGCGAGGCTGCTGGGCACCCGGCTGGGCCGTCTGGTTGGAGCGGCCGATGTCGATCACGCGGGCCTGCTCGACGATCTGGACCCGCAGCTGATGTCCGAGCTCCGCGACGAAAGCCGCGTGCGGCTGACCAGCAGCGGCACCCTGGGCGACCCGGGCACCGGCAGCGTGCAGTGGCTGTTCACCGAACCGTCCGAGCATCTCCAACCGCTGTGCGACAGCGAAGACCGCTACGGCGAACTGCTGCTGCAGCGCCGCGTGGCCCGCGCCGCAATCCGGC
>CAZSGS010000389.1:0-2828 GCA_964606365.1 uncultured Wenzhouxiangella sp.
CTCACAACGACCACGTTGACGCGGTTCATGAGGTTGCCCAGCGATGAATCCGCCAGGTCGGTGTAGAAGGCGCCGAGCGCGCGCGCGAGCTCTTCGACCCGATTGCCGTAGTAGTCGTAGTGATCCGGGTTGCCCGGCTGCGGCATGCCCTGTCCGGCGTGCGTGTCCCAGCCGCCGTAGTCGATCGTGGCGGCGACGACGCCCATGTCTTCCTTGACCAGCTGCGCCAGGCTCCGGAACTGGTCGCCCAGGGTGCCGCCGGGGTAATCCGCACCGCCCTCGGGCGAGTAGTCGGAGAAATTCATTTCGCGCATCTGCTCGAGGGCCGCGGCGGTATCCCGGCCGGCCTGCAGCAGCGGCGCGCCGCCACCGCCGGCCCACAGCGAGGCCAGCCGGTAGTGGGCCGCCTCGTGTCCGCCCAGGTCGGGATCGCTGCTATTCCAGGACCAGTGAAAGCCATCGACCCGAAAAGCGTCGGGCGTGGCCACGGTGAGCGCCGCGGGCGCGCCCATCAGCGAGATGGGCCGGGTGTCGGAAAATCCGAACGCGGGCGCGATGTCGGCCGCCGGCAGCCCGTCGGCCGCGGCCAGGTAGCGCGTCAGCCAGCCGTCGGGCGTACTCTTGTCGCCGGGCGTGCCCAGATCGATCCAGGCCTGCGCGTCGAAGTGGCTGCGCGAGAGATGCTCGGGCATACCCGCACCCTGGATGACGGCCATCCGGCCGTCCTGCCAGAGCCGCTGCAGCCATTTGGGCGCGCTGCCGACGGCGTCGCCGGCGAACCCGCCGGCACGCGGGTGAAGGCCCCAGTTGGACGTCAGGGGGCGCAGACTCGACTCGGGAATGGCCATGTTGTCGCGCAGCAGCTCGTAGGGCACGCGCTCCGGACCCGCGTAGGGCACCACCAGGTGCAGGCCGTCGATGCCCCCGCGCAGGAAGACGTAGACGATGACGTCGTTGCTGGTCCGGGAAGCCGCCCAGGCCGGACGCCAGAAGGTCGTGAGTGGAACCGCCCCGGCCATCGCCGCGGCACAGCAGCCCTGAAGAAACTGACGACGTCTCATCGCTGGTAGAACTCCGGCAGCATGGTGATCATGGCAACGGTCGCGCGCAGGCGCGCCGGCGTGTAGTGAGCACTGAGGTCGCCGCCGCTCCAGTTTCCCGCCGGGTAACCGCTGGTGATGTCCAGGGCCGCATCGGCCGCGGCATTCTGCCGCAGGAAGTCGATCAATTCGCCGCGACGGGACGCGGCCACCGGCCGACCGACGAGGCGCTGCAGCCAAAGATCGACCAGCGCTTCGGCGCTGTGCTCCGACGGTTCGGGCAGACTCGCCAGGGTCAGGTCCTGGACGCGCATCAGCAATTGGTCGTCGTCGTCCGCGAGCTCGGTCATTCGGCTGAGCAGACGCCAGCTCTGCCCCATCACCGAGGCCGATGTCCATCGATCGGCGCGGTCGGGGAAGCCGTCCGGCGAAGGCCAGCGGAAACAGCCGTGACCGCTCTGTCGCAGGCGCGAAAGCAGCTCACCGTAAGGGTTCCAGCCGCCGGACGGCTGAGGTTCGATTTCGGCGCCGGTCTTGCGCAAGGCCGCGCACATCAACTCGAAGGGACGACGGACCTTGGCGCCGTTGCCCGCCAGAAAATCCGTCGACGACAGGATGTGCTGGACCACGAGCGCGATCTGGTCGTCGGCCTGCCAGTTGTCGTGCCACACCGTCGCCGCCGATTCGACCAGCCCTTCGGGTGGTTCGTCGTCGATCAGACGGCGGCAGATCTTCTCGCACAGGTGCCGGGCGGTCTGGCGGTGCATGCTCATGAAGTCCATGGCCAGCGTGGCTTCCAGCTGCCCCAGTGGCCCGATCCAGCTACCCAGCACGTACTTGCTGCCGCCTTCGTGCCAGTTGGCGAAATAGACGAACTCGCCGGTATCGTATTCGGGAATGTCGGGCAGGTCCCAGTGGCCGTTGCGAACGGTCCAGCCGGTAAAGCAGCGGGCCACATCGTAGACGTCGGCATCGCTGTAGCCGACGGCCAGCCCGTCTTCGCCGATCTCGATTTCGCCGTGCGCGGCACCCGGGAAATAGACCTCGGAGCCGAGGGTATGCAGCTCCAGCAGCTCGCGCGCCCAGTTCTCGTTGTAGCCGCCGGCCCGATTGTCCTTGTTGTCGAGGTAGTGCAGCATCGCCGGGGATCGCGCCACTGCTTCGAGCATCTGGCGAAAATTGCCCAGGGCGAAAGGCCGGATCGCCTCGCGATCGTAGTGGACGAACAGCGGCGCAATGGAAAAATCCCAGCCGGCGGTGCTGAAGTGGTCGTGCCAGAACTCGACCATCAGCTCGTAGAGCTGTCTTCGGGAGTAGACGGCGCGCAGAATGCGAGCCGCTTCGGTCTCGGCCACCGGCAGATAGCGGTTGGCGTCGCCCTGGACGTGATCGGCCCAGAGCTGGGCCATGGACTTGTCGAGGGTCTCGTACCCGGCGGCGGCCAGGCGTTGATCCAGATCGGTGTCGGCGAGCGATTGCCAGGCAAGTTGTTGGTCCAGCCAGGCGTTCAGGCGAGCTGCGTCGTTCGAACCCAGCGCCAGGAAAGCGTCGATATCCTGCGGCCGGGCGCCGTAGGTCGTTCGCTCCAGGACACGTCGGGCGAAATCGGGGCCGGCGCTCGATGAGTCCTCGAAGCGGTCGACGAAGATGCGGTCGTCATCCCCCTGGACGACACCGCGCATGTTCCCCCCGGCATTGCTGTCCATAAGCGGCAATCCGGATGCGTTGGGGCTACTTTAGCCGAAAGCGCGCCGATGAGTCCGTGATGCGCGTCACAAGTCGTCCGTC
>CAZSGS010000390.1:0-2821 GCA_964606365.1 uncultured Wenzhouxiangella sp.
TTGATGGTGGTAAACGACACGCCGGTGTCGGCGAACTCCGAGGCCGCACAGCGAGAGAAGGCGTCCAGGGCGGCCTTGGAAGCGACGTAGGCCGAAAAGCGCGGCGCGTTGGAAAGCACCCCGATGGAAGAGATGTTGATGACTTGCCCGCCGCCGCGCTCGACCATCACCGGCAAGAAGCCCATGATCAGCTTGAGCGACCCGAAATAGTTGAGCTGCATGAGCCGCTCGAAGTCGTGGAAGCGCTCGTAGGACAGCTGGATGGAGCGGCGAATCGAACGGCCGGCATTGTTGACCAGGATATCGACCGAACCGTGATCGGCCAGCACCCGTTGCACCAGCTCCTCGCCCTGCTTCATGTCGGCCAGGTCGGCGGTGTAGTAGAAGGCCTGACCGCCGTCGGCTTCGATTTCGGCCAGGGTCTCCTTCAGGCCTTCCTCGCCGCGCGCGACGATGACGACCCTGGCCCCGGCGCGACCCATCATCAGTGCCGTGGCCTTGCCGATACCCGACGAGGCACCGGTGATGAGCACGACCTTGTCGCGCACCTGCCCGGACAGAGAGCGATCGATGAACAACTCGGGATCGAGATGACGCTCCCAGTAGTCCCAGAGTACCCAGGCGTAATCCTCCAGCGGCGGCACCTCGATTCCCGATCCC
This sequence comes from uncultured Wenzhouxiangella sp., assembly GCA_964606365.1. Lineage (GTDB taxonomy): Bacteria > Pseudomonadota > Gammaproteobacteria > Xanthomonadales > Wenzhouxiangellaceae > Wenzhouxiangella. Next base: position 661 of record CAZSGS010000390.1, read on the forward strand.
TTGAGCGCCTTCTCGGCATCCCGGTTGTCGAAACGCGTCGGGTAGCTGAAAAAGCTCAGCATGTCCCTGGGAATACCCAGATCCTCCAGCACCTGCCTGATGATGCGCCGTACCGGCGGCAGCATGGTCAGGCCCTGCTTGACGGGGGCGGGAATGAAGCTGAACAGGCGCGCGTCGATGCGCATCGACATCAGCGGCGCGTGCGCCGCCTGGGCGAACAGGTTCATCACCTCGCCGATCCGCTTCGGGTGCGGGTCGGTCAGGTGGAAGCACTGCCCGTCGAGCTTCGGTTTGTGGGCGATGTGGTCCATGGCCTGCGCCACGTAGTCGACCGGCACGATGTTGATCCGGCTGCCCTCCAGCCCCAGGGTCGGCACCCAGGGTGGCAGCATGCGACGCATCTTCTGAATCAGCTTGAAGAAATAGTACGGCCCGTCGATCTTGTCGATCTCCCCGGTCCTGGAATGGCCGACCACGATGCCCGGCCGGTAGACCCGCCACGGGATGGAACAGCTGCGCCTGACCAGCGCTTCGGACTCGTGCTTGCTGCGGAAGTACGGATGCTGCAGACCGGTCGCCTCCTCGAACATGTCCTCGCGGAAGGTGCCCTGGTAGAGCCCGGCGGCGGCAATCGAAGAGGTGTGGTGGAAGCACTTGGCCTTGATTTTCTCGGCCAGCTGGATGGCATGCTTCGTCCCCCCGATGTTGGCCGCCTCGTTGCTCTCGACATCGGCGGCCAGGTCGTAGACGGCCGCCAGGTGAAAGAAATGCCTGATCCTGCCGTCGAGCTTGTCGGCGTCCGCCTTGCTTACGCCGAGCGCCGGCTTGGTCAGGTCGCCGTTGACCGCTACCAGGCGCCGCTTGTCATCCGCCCAGCGCTCGGAAACCAGGTTGTTGAACTTGGTCTTGGAACCGCGCCGCACCAGAACGTAGATCGTTCCCTTGCGCTTGACCAGCTGATCGATCAGGTTGCGGCCGATGAATCCGGTTCCCCCGGTCACGAAATAACTCATTGCGGCACTCTCTCCGGCATGAATGTCATGACCCACAAAGATACCGGCTTGCGCACGATTACGCTACCGCGGGCACGCGTGCCGCCGAACGACGTTGACCAGCCGTGGGCTGCATGCTAGAAAGACTGAAACCGCGACCAAAAGGGAACCCCAAGCAATGAGCGACCTGGAGACAAACTTCAAGCAGGCGGCCGACGACGCCCAGAACCTCGACGAGCGGCCGGACAACGATACCCTGCTGAAGCTCTACGCCTTCTACAAACAGGGATCCGAGGGCGACGTCTCCGGGGAGAAACCGGGCTTTTTCGATTTTGTCGGCGTGGCCAAGTACGAGGCCTGGGACAAGCTCCGGGGCATGGACCGCGACGAGGCCAAGCAGAAGTACATCGACCTGGTCGAATCGCTGCGAAGCTGAACAGCCCGCTCCGGCCCGGAACGGCATGAGCCGGAATACGCGCGAACGCATCCTCGAGGCCGCCCTGCTGCTGTTCAACGAGCAGGGCGAACCGCACGTTCCGACCAACCGCATCGCCGACGAGCTCGACATCAGCCCGGGCAACCTGCACTACCATTTTCGCACCAAGGGCGACCTCATCCAGGCCCTGTTCGCGCTGTTCGAGCGACGCATGCTCGAACTCCTGGCCACACCCGAGGCCCGCGACGTCCATGTCGAGGATATCTGGCTGTTTCTGCACCTGGTTTTCGAGACGATCGGGGAGTACCGGTTCATCTATCGCGACTTGAGCGACCTGTGCGGGCGCTTCAGGTACGTGCAGCAGAGATTTCAGGGCATCATCAAGCTGTCCATGCAGACCGCCCGCCACCTCAGCGAGGGCCTGAGGGAGCAGGGTCAGCTGGAGGCCACCGAGGAGGAACTCGATGCGCTGGTCCGCAATATCGTGCTGGTCTCGACCTTCTGGATTTCCTTCGACCAGGTCGCCGAGCGCGAAGCCGAGCCCCAACCGGAGCGTGCCGCCTGGCAGGTGATGAGCCTGATCAGCCCCTACCTGGTCGGCAGCGCGCGCGAGGAGTTGTCGGAACTGGCCGGGGCGTATCGATGAGTGGACCCCTGGCTGCTTGGCCCCTCACCCCTGATCGGGTAGGGTGCCCCCTCACGGGGGCAGCCCTCCCACACCACCGGGCATACG
>CAZSGS010000391.1:0-2818 GCA_964606365.1 uncultured Wenzhouxiangella sp.
GGTAGACCCCGGGCAGGGGAGCGCCGGACCCGGTTTCGGTCACCCGGCCGGCGACGAGGCCCTCGTCTCCTTTGCGCGGATCTGTCGCGAGGTGCTGCGCGACGAGGACCTGATCGGCCGGACCGGTGGCGAGGAGTTTGCGATGGTGCTCCAGGGCGCGGATGCCCAAGAGGCCGGCAAGCTGGCCGAGCGCTTGCGGCGGGCAATCGAGGAGGCCGTCGTGTCCTCGGCGGCGGGCGAGGTCCGGCTCAGCGCCAGCATCGGCGCGGCGCCGTTGCCGGCGGATGGAATCGACCTCAACCGCTGGCTCAAGCTGGCCGACGATGCGCTCTATGCCGCGAAGCGCAACGGACGCAACCGCGTCGAGATCGCCACTCAGCCCTGAGGCGCCTTGCGGCCGCGCACCATTTCGTGTTTGCGCAGTATGCCGCGGAACTGATCGTAGCTCAGCCCCAGCCGCTCGGCGGCTCTTCCCTGGTGGCCATCGCTGGCGGACAGGGCGATTTCAGCCAGCCGTCTTTCCTCCTCGTCGAGCCAGGCGCGCAGGTCGACCGGCTCGCGCGACGGGTCGGGGAGCCGGGGCGTAGCCCGGTTCGGTCCGGCCGGTCGCCAGGGCGATTCGAACGGGTCGAGATCGATGTTCTCGACTGGCCGGTCGGGGTCCGCCAACCGATAGACGGCGCGCTCGACCACGTTCTTGAGTTCGCGCACGTTGCCGGGCCACGGGTGGGCCAGCATGGCCTCGAGCACGGGACGGCGAAAGCCGGCGAACAGTTCGCGGTCGAGTTCCCGCGTCATGCGCATGGCGAAATGCTCGGCCAGGGGCAGGATGTCCTCGCGACGCTCCCGCAGGGGCGGCAGGGTGATCACGTCAAAGGCCAGGCGGTCGAGCAGGTCGGCGCGAAAGCGGCCGGCCTCGGCCAGTGCGGGCAGATCGACATTGCTGGCGCCGACCAGGCGCACATCGACTTCCAGGGGATGGGTCGATCCCAGTCGTTCGAACTGCCCGTACTCGATCACCCTCAGGATCTTCTCCTGCACGGCCAGCGAGGTGCTGGCCAGTTCATCGAGGAACAGCGTACCGCCGTCGGCGCGCTCGAATCGTCCGGCGCGCTGGCGCGAGGCGTCGGTGAAGGCGCCGGCCTCGTGACCGAACAGCTCGGACTCGAGCAGGGATTCGCTGATGGCCGCACAGTTGAGCTTGACCAGCGGCCCGTCCCAGCGCGCGGAAAGAAAGTGCAGGCGCTCGGCGATGACTTCCTTGCCGGTTCCGCGCTCGCCCACGATCAGCACCGGCCGGTTCAGCCCGGCCGCACGCGAGACCTCCTCGAGCACGCCGAGGAAGGCCGGGGATTCTCCGATGACTGGTTGGTCGGTGGGGTTCATGACATCCGTCGGATGGGTTGGGTGCCTTGAGCGTATCTTACCGGCAGCGTCCGATGTGAGGGGGCTCGCGGTCGGGGGGCAAGGGTTCAGGGTTCGGGTTTCAGGTTTCAGGATTCAGGCGGCAACTGATGCGCGGTGGTGGGCGGCTTTGCCGCGATTGCTTTGTGCGAAGCGAAAGGTCCCGTCCTTCAGGCCGGGCACGGGAGTCTCGCGGCAAAGCCGCCCCGCAATGATCTCGGTTGCCGCCTGAAACCTGAACCCTATAAACCTGAACTCTTATCTCCCAACTCAACACCGCCGCGACCCCTTACAATCCCCCAATGGCCAGGGCGAAGATGACCTACACCTGCCGCGAATGCGGTGCGAGCTTTCCCAAGTGGTCGGGCCAGTGCCCGGACTGCCAGGCGTGGAATTCCATGGAGGAGAGCGTTGTCGAGACCGCCGCGGCGAGCAAGGGGCCGAAGGGGCGCGGGAACTGGTCGGGCACCGCTTCCGCCAGCGTGAGCAACCTGGCCGAAGTGCGCGCCGAGGAGGCCTCCAGTCGCTTGTCCTCCGGCTTGAGCGAACTCGATCGCGTCCTCGGCGGCGGGCTCGTGCCGGGGTCGGTCGTGCTGCTCGGCGGTGACCCGGGTATCGGCAAGTCGACCCTGTTGCTTCAGGCACAGGACGCGCTCGCGACGGACAACGGCAGCCTGTATGTCACGGGCGAAGAATCGGCCGCCCAGGTCGCCATGCGAGCCAGGCGCCTGGGCCTCGATCCGCGGCGGCTCGATTGCCTGACCGAAACCAGCCTGGAAGTGATCCTCGCCACCGCCGCCGAGCGCCGGCCGGCTTTCATGGTGGTCGACTCCATTCAGACGCTCTGGACCGAGGCGCTGCAGTCCGCCCCCGGCGCGGTCGCGCAGGTGCGCGAGTGCGCCGCCCGCCTGGTGCAGTTCGCCAAGCGGACCGGTTGCGCCGTGGTGCTGGTCGGCCACGTGACCAAGGAAGGCGCGCTGGCCGGCCCGCGCGTGCTCGAGCACATGGTCGACGCCGTGCTCTACTTCGAATCGGATTCGGGCAGCCGGTATCGCCTCGTGCGCGCGGTCAAGAACCGCTTCGGCGCGGCCAACGAGCTGGGTGTGTTCGCCATGACCGACAAGGGCCTCAAGGCGGTGGCCAACCCTTCGGCCATTTTCCTGTCGGGCCAGGAGGAGCCGGCCGCCGGCAGCTGCGTGCTGGTCACGCGCGAGGGAACGCGGCCGCTGATGGTCGAGGTGCAGGCCCTGGTGGCGCCTTCCAATCTTTCGAATCCGCGCCGCGTGGCCGTCGGTGTCGATCCCAACCGTCTGGCGATGCTGCTTGCGGTGATGAATCGCCACGCCGGCATCGTGGTGGGGGACCAGGACGTGTTCGTCAACGTTGCCGGCGGCATGCGGATCAGCGAGACCGC
>CAZSGS010000392.1:0-1179 GCA_964606365.1 uncultured Wenzhouxiangella sp.
GGACTCGCCTGCCATCGACGCCGGCGACCCGGACACCGATCTTGGGCTGTTTCCAGGCGGCTCCGGCGACCCCGAAGACCTCGACGGCAACCCGCGCGTGTTTGGAGGCGATATCGACATGGGCACCTATGAGTGGCTGCCCCTGGCGGATGCTGTCTTTCAGGATCGCTTCGAGAATTGAGGTGCCTGCAACCCCGCCGCCACGGTGGTCGGGTACTGTTCAAACTGGTGAATCCCCGGCTGTGCCGGGGAGACGACTGAGGCTGCACCTCTACTCCTCGAAGCGGTCACCGAATATCTCTGCTTGAACAGGATTCCGCTCATGGACGCCGATATCGAAAGTTCCGCCGGGAGCGCTGGATGGCGGTTCGATCGTGTCGAGGTTGTAGGCGCCGTCGCGGCTGTTGTCGAATATGTCGCCGAATTGTGGTGCAACTGCATCGTCGCAGTAGTCGATGGCCGGGGAATCGAGTGCCAGCGTCGGGTCTCCTTGGGATGTAGCGGCCAGGTGAGGATCGATGTTGCTGTAGACGTGCGCTGAATCGAAGCCCGCACCGTCAGCGACGTGACCGATAAGGCGGTAGGGGAGCAATCGGGACACCCACTATTTTCCTGGTTGAGTCAGACCCGTCTCGGTCCGGTGAAATCCCGCGAGGAACGCGAATTCCCGAAGGAGATCTCCCACAAGTCCTGGGTCTCACCATTTGTCCCCGGCTTCCCCGTTTCTGGTCTTGTCGCTCGTTCACTGGTGTCGTGCCGTTCAGGCGTTCAGGGCGCCGCGGATGGTCAGGGCCAGTTCCTTGCCGATGGCCTCAAGCGGTGCGGCGCGGCGCTGACTGCGGGCCATGAGCAGCCCGCCTTCCAGGCTCGCCAGGATCAACTTGGCCAGGTGCTTTGCGCGCCGGGGCGCGATGCCGGCGCGCAGCAGGGCATCACGGTACATCTCCTCCCAGCGATTGAAGGCTTCGCGGCAGGCCTGGGCGAGTTCGGACCGGTCGTCGGGGAAGTCGAGCACGACCGCCGCCACTGGGCAGCCGAATGTGAAATCCGAGCCGATCAGCTCGTCGATCACGACCTGAAAGAATGCCTGTACGCCCTCGGCGGGATCGCCGCATTCTTCGAGGCAGGAGCGCAGCGCCCGGGTCGCTCGACGAGAAGCGACTGCAGGTCCTGCTGGAC
>CAZSGS010000392.1:1189-2799 GCA_964606365.1 uncultured Wenzhouxiangella sp.
CATGGCTTCGAGCATCAGCGCCTTCTTGCCGCTCGGAAAATGAAAGTACAGCGAGCCGCGCGGCGCACCGCTTGCATTGAGAATGTCGTTGAGGCTCACCCCGTGCAGGCCGCGCTGCTGCAGCAGTCGGGCGGTGGTGTCGATCATTCGTGCGCGGGTATCGGTCGCCATGGTCGAGTTGTATCACATTTGACAAAATATGACGACCGGTCTATATAATAGTCGGCATGCAAGTCCCCGAAGCGGGAGAGATCCACTGCCAACGGGAGGTTGAATCATGAACGATGAAGCCGGAATTTCGGGCTGGCAGCTCGATCAGGACAGTGCCGCCGCCTACGAGCAGTATCTCGTCAGTCGTTTTTTCCGTCGCTGGGCCGCGCGCCTGGTCGAGTACGCAGGCGTCCAGCCGGGCAGCCGGGTGCTCGATGCCGGCTGCGGCACGGGCATCGTCGCGCGCACCGTCGCCGAGCGCCTCGAGCCCGGGCCGGTGACGGGGCTCGATCTCAATGCAGGCATGATCGACGAGGCGCGACGCAATGATCCGGACCGGCAGGTCACTTGGCGAACCGGGTCAATCGAGGACATGCCGTTCGCGAACGACTCGTTCGATCTGGTGCTCTGCCAGCAGGTACTTCAGTTCCTTCCCGATTATTCCCTCGCACTCGGCGAGATACGCCGTGTGCTGGCCCCGAACGGCCGGGCAGTCATTTCGCTGCTGTGCGACCTCGATCGCCATCCCAGCTACGAGCGGCTGGCGACCGTCCTCGATCGCCATGCCGGTGAAGGCGCCGGCGACATGATGCGCTCTCCCTTCGGCGGTCCGGCCACCGGAACTCTGACAGCGGCGCTCGAGGACGCCGGATTCGCCGATATCGATGTCGAACACGACAGGCTGGAAGTGCGTTTCCCCGGGTCTGCCGAGTACCTGCGCCAGGAGGCGGCGAGTTCGCCGCTGGCCGGTTCGCTCGGTACGCTCGACGAGAAGCGACTGCAGGTCCTGCTGGACGAACTCGAAACCGAACTGGCGCCGTTTGCCGTCGGCGAGGAGATCGTGTTTCCCATGGAAACCCGCCTGTTCCGCGCCGTCACAAAGGGGGCGTGACACAAAGGCAGGAATCCCACGGGCAGGTTGCCCATGGTGGGGTGTTACCGGGGCTGTGGCTGCGCCCGAAGCCTCCTGCGCGCGAATTCTCCCTTTTCCCCTTTCATCCAGCGCGGGCGCCGATTGGCGACCTTCAGCATCCATGCCTCGGCCGAGACGATCGTCTGCGCACTGCTCACCGATCTGCCGGCCGCCGGCGCATCGACATTGCGCGCGAGGTGCTGATCGCGGCGATTCGAGACACGCTTCCGGCCGGTACGTCGACGGCACTGCGGGTGTTCGGTCACCAGACGCCCAACGCCTGCAAAACCGATCTGGAAATTCCGCTGGGCTCGCTGGACCCGGACGCGGCGATCGCGACGCTGACCGGTATCACGGCGAAGAATCTGGCCCGTACCCCGATCGCTGCTTCGCTGGCCGCCGTTCCCGGCGACCTCGGCGATGCCGCCGACACTAGTGTACCCCGTCAATCATTCTGTAACTTATAGCGAGTCGGAAAGCGTTCAGC
>CAZSGS010000393.1:0-2786 GCA_964606365.1 uncultured Wenzhouxiangella sp.
CAACGGTTTTACCTACGGCGACCTGAACGAGAACGGCCTCGACCCCTGCAATCCGGCCCAGGTGCCCCCGGATTTCGACGGCGATTTCATCTCCGACCTCAACGACCCCGATATCGACGGCGACGCCATCGCCAACGACGAGGATGTCTTCGCGTTCGATGCCGACAACGGTTTGGCCAACACTTTGCCCTTCCGCCTGGAGTGGTCCGGTTCGACCGTCGGCACACTCGGTGGCATGTCCGCCTACAGCGCGCCCGGTTTCAGCGGCCTGATGGTCGATCCCGACGGCATCCGCGGGCTTTTCGAACAATTCGATGCCGGTGACCTGATTCCCGGCGGGGCCGCCGGCGTTTTCTCGGTCACGAACGTGACCGCCGGCGATGCGACTTCCAACACGCAGGACAACGGGTTTCACGTCGGCGTCGATACCAGCTCCGCAACCGGACCGGTGACGGTGCGCTCGCGGGTCGCAACGCCCTTTGCCGGCACAGTGCCGGCCGATCCGCAGTCGTTCGGCATCATGGTTGGCGATGGTGATCAGGATCACTACCTCCGTCTGGCCGTTCATGCCAACGGAGGCGCCGGCGGCATCGAACTGTCAGCCGAACCGGCAGCTCCCGGCGGTGACGTCCTCGTCGCCGCGCCGGTGATCGGCGCCGACTGGGTCGATCTATACCTCGAACTCGACCCGCTGAGCGGTACCGCGACAGCCAGCTACGCCATCGGTGAAGCCGGGCAGGCAGGCCCGCGGACGCCCCTCGCCGCGGCACCCGTCCCGATCCCGGCAGGATGGCTGCTTCCCGCGGACCGCGGCCTGGCCGTCGGCATCATTTCCACCGCCGGCAGCGCCGGCGCGTTCTCCGCCGGCTGGAAATTCATCGAGGTCTACCCGGGCACCGGCGACAATCCCGACATCGTGCCGCCGCCTCCAACCGATGCGGCTGCCTCGATCGCCATCACCGCGGGCGGGTGGATCGACGCATCGAGTTACGGCGGCCACTCCTTCCAGGTCAACAACAACGCCTCCGGGGGCGAGCGCATTACCGAGGTTCACTTCTCGCTGCCCGGCTCCCTGATCTCGGCGGCGGTATTCGACCCGGACGGCAAGGCGGGTGATGTCGACGCCAAACCCTTCGTGCTCGACAGCGAAGGCGGAACCGGCTTCGCCTCCGCCACCCTGTCGGACTACCGCAACGGCGTCGATGACGACGATGGCTTCGAAACGCTCACCCTGACCTTCAATGAATTCGATCCCGGCGAGACGATGAGCTTCTCGATCGATGTCGATCCCAACTCGATCAAGGGCACTTTCGGTCCCGGCCCGAATGGATCGGGCTCGGTATCCGGCCTGGAGATGATCGGGGCCGAGGTGCGTGTTCGCTTCGATGACGGCGCAGAACTCGTCACCGAACTGTTCGGCGACGGCAGCCTCGGTGGCGGTCTGGCCAACGCGGTGCCCGATCCGGAAGGTGCCCCCGCGCTCGAAATCGTCGGCATCGCGTCGCCGGGCGTGAGCAACGACCCGGCCGTGACCGCGCGAATCATCGGCCTGCCGGGCGCCGAAGTCACGCTGCTGCGCGTCCTCGGCGGGCTGTTCGTCGATCCTTCCGGGCCTTATCCGTCCGGCTACGACGTCGCTGCCCACGACATCAACAGCGTCGTCGATGTCGAATGGATCGACTATCTGACACTGGACAGCACGGGCGTGGCCCTGGCGCCGATCACCTTGTCGCGGCAGGAATTGCCGCTGGCCATGCAGAACCGTTTCGTGGCGGTGCAGCGCGGCAGCGCCGGTACAGCCGGTCGGACCTCGCAGACAATCATCGTCGACTACGACCCGGATGCGGTGGTGACCGGCCCGTCGTTGATCGCCGATCCCGACCCGGTCGAATTCGGCCAGATCGAGACGGGCACGACGACGACCATGACCGTCACACTCAGCCACGGCGGAATCAGCTCCGATCCCGCGATACAGGTTTCCTCGGTTGCCGTGGTCGGAGACGACGCCTTCACCATCGATCCCCTGCCGCCGTTCGGCCTGCAACCGGGCCAGACGCGCAACGTCGAGGTCGGCTTCGTGCCGCTGGCGGCCGGCGACTTCGGCGCGACGCTCGATATCGTCCACGACGGCCAGGATGGATGGCTGGGCGTTCCGCTGTCCGGAAGTGCCATGGAATCCGGGCCATCCGAACCGGCTGAATTGCGGCTCAACGCCGGGCTCGCCTCACCGACCACCGTCGGCGGCGTGGTCTGGGAAGGCGACGCAGCCTGGCTGGTACCGGGTTCGACGGCCTCCGCCTACACGGTGCCGGGCGCGGCCATCGACGGAACCGTCGACGACGTGCTCTACCGGAGCGAGCGCTACGGCAACCCGTTCGGCTACGCCATCCCGGTTGCCGACGGCAACTACCGGGTCCGGCTGCACTTTGCCGAGATCTGGCACGGCGTGTCCACGCCCGGGCTCGAAGTGGGCGATCGCATTTTCAACGTGCTGCTCGAAGACGAACCGCGCCTGTCGGGGCTCGACCTCGCGACGGCCGCCGGCGCACCGCTGACCGCCTACATCGTCGAATTCAACGTGGCCGTCGACGACGGCGTGCTGAACATCGATCTCGAAACGGGCGCGGGCGGCGCCGACCAGGCCAAGCTCTCGGCGCTGGAAGTGTTGATCGCCGACGGCGAACCGCCGCCCCCGCCACCTCCGCAGCCGGGCACCGTGACCGCTTCGCCTGATGTGCTGGACTTCGGCTCGGTGATCGTCGGCGAGAACGCCACGGCCGACCTTT
>CAZSGS010000394.1:0-2783 GCA_964606365.1 uncultured Wenzhouxiangella sp.
GCTGCGTTTGCCCTGCGCCTTGAGCGTTTCCATCAGGCGGAATACCCGACGCAGGTTGCGCGAGGTGTCGCCGGCCAGCAGTCTGGGGACTTCCTCGGCCTCGATGCGGATCATCTGGGCGCAGGAATCGCCGGCTTCCTCGAACGCGTCGATCAGGGCATAGGGCGCGGGGTAGTGTTCCTTGCGGGCCTTGGCGGCGGTCTGCTTGCGCATCTGTCCGGCCAGGAATTTGCGTACCGGCCCCCAGGTCGTCGCGCGCGCCGTCAGGCCGGGCCTGCGCGAACGCCGCTTCTTGAGGACGGCGTTGCGGGCCGCCCAGCGCAGTGAACCGTGTTGATCGACGGTCTGGTCGATCAGGCCCAGGCCCTTGGCTGCGCGCGCCCGGAGCATCTTGCCGGTCAGCATGATCTGCATGGCCTGCAGGCCGCCCATGGCGCCGATGCTGCGCCCGGAGCCGCCGAAGCCGGGGTAGATCCCGAGGTTCACTTCAGGGAAACCGATTCGGGTGTGATCGGCGTCCAGGGCGATGCGGTAGTCGAAGCACAATGCCAGCTCGAGCCCACCGCCGAGGCAGTAGCCCTCGAAGGCGACCACCGTCGGGAAGGGCAGGTCGTCGATGCGCTGGAACAGTTTGTGAACATTGCGCACGTTGCTGCGCAACTCGTCGACGTCATCGGTGGCGTCGAACTCGCGCACGTCGGCGCCGACGATGAATGACCCGGGCTTGCCGGACATCAAGACCAGCCCCCTGGGGTGGTCGGCTTCCAGCCGGCCGATGATCGTGTCGAGCTCCTCCAGGATCTGCGAGCCGAGACTGTTGACCTTTTCATCGTCGCGGTCGAGGTAGAGCCAGGCGATGCCGTCGAGGTCGGACTCCAGCCGCCAGTGCCGTCCGGCGCTGGTTTGCGAGGCAGTCGATGCCATCCGGAACTACTCCATTCTGGTGCGTATGGCTAGCTTATCACCAAGATCCCCGGCTTGTGTCGCGGTGCCGTGCTCAGGGCACGGCGATGCCGAAACGGGCCAGAAGGGAAACGACACGCGTGAGCGGGAGACCGATCAGTGCCGTGGGGTCATCGCTGCTGATTCGCTCGACCAGGCTGATGCCGAGGGCTTCGCTCTTCATCGCGCCGGCGCAGTCGAAGGGGCGATCGGTATCGACGTAGCGCTCGATCTGCCGACGCTCGAGCGTGCGCATCGCCGAGACGGTGGGCACCTCGGCCGTGTGTTCCTCGAGATCACGGCGGATCGCGACGGCGGTATGGAAGATGACCTCGGCGCCGCTGCAGAAGGCGAGTTGCTCGATCGCGCGCTCGCGGTTGCCGGGTTTGCCCATCAGCCGTCCATTGCATTCGGCCACCTGGTCCGATCCGATCACGACGGCGCCGGGAAAGCGCTCGCTGCCGGCAGCCGCCTTGGCCCGTGCCAGGCGGGTGGCCAGAGCCTGGCCGGATTCGTCCCGGCCGGGTGATTCGTCGACGTCGGGGGCGTAGCGCTCGAACTCGAGGCCGATCCGCCCCAGGAGTTCGGCCCGGTAGCGTGAGCCGGAGGCCAGAACGAGCTTGCCGGGATTGCTTGGTTCGGACATGGCGAGGAGTGTTGTGAAGTCGTTTTGGATGATATAATGAACGGCTTATGTCGCGAGACTTTCCAGACTGGATCGACCCGGAAAAGGCGGCAGCCGCCGGGCGGGAATTCAGCGGCACGGTCCCGTTGGCGCGTTTGTCTCGCCTGGAAGGCATGATAGCCGATCCCGGCGATGCCGAGATTGATTTCAGGATCGTGTTCGGGCACGACGAGCAGCGCCAGGTCAGGGTCGAGGTATCGGTCAGCGGTCGGGTGCCGCTTTATTGCCAGCGGACCTTGAAGGTCTTCGAGCATCCGATCGACAGCCGGTCGACCGTGGGTATCGTACCCGACGACCGGGAAGCCGAATCGCTGCCGGAAGACTACGAGCCGTTGCTGTGTCCGGACAACAAGGTCGAGCTGGCTCGTCTTATCGGCGAAGAGGTCCTGCTGGGCCTGCCGCTGGTGCCGATCGACCCGGACTCGTCCCGCGTCGGAGATTCGGCCCCGGCGTCGGATACGCATCGGCCCTTTGCCGACCTGGCCGATGAAATGCGCAAGAATCGCGACAAGGATTGATAACTCAAGGAGCGTAGTGAACCATGGCTGTTCAGAAAAGTCGTAAAACCCCGTCAAAGCGCGGCATGCGCCGTTCGCACGATAGCCTCGGCGGTCCGACCCTGTCGGAAGAATCGACCACCGGTGAGATTCACCGCCGCCACCACGTATCGGCCGAAGGGTTCTACCGCGGCCGGCAGGTCGTGGAAGTGGCTCCCGAGATCGACGAAGAAGACCTCGAAGAAGCGCAGGGCTGACCGGCCCGCGTTGATTCATGGCTGCCCCGGATAGCGCGCGGGTCGCCGTCGACGTGATGAGCGGCGATGGCGGCCTCGACGTTGCTTTGTCGGCGGTCAGGCGCGCCCTGGATGCCGATCCGCAGCTTTACGTGGACCTGGTCGGCGACCCCGATCTGCTGCGCGAACGGTTGGCTTCAGCGGGTCTTTCGCGCAACTCGAGGCTTGAGCTCGTGGCGGCCGGGCAGGTTCTGCCCATGGACGCCGGCCCCGCCAGGCGCTTCGCCAGGGTCGCGGCAGCAGCATGCAGGTGGCGCTCGAACGGGTCGCGGAGCAGGCCAGCGGCGCGGTGGTCAGCGCCGGCAACACCGGCGCCCTGATGGCCCTTGCCCGGCAGGTGCTCGGTATGCTTCCGGGTATCGA
>CAZSGS010000395.1:0-2764 GCA_964606365.1 uncultured Wenzhouxiangella sp.
CTCGATCGAACACCGCCTCGGGCTCGCCTTCGACGATGCGGATGTCCGTCGTTCTCCCCTGCCTGTCGATGGTGAACTCGGCCCTGACTTCGCCGGTCAGGCAGAACATCAGTGCCGAGTGCGGATAGTAGGGCTCCTGTCGCGAGACGATGCCGACGTCCCTCTCCTCCCGGGAGCAGTCCGCGCCGGCGGCCGGTTCGTAGGCTGTCGCGGGCATGGCCATGATGCAACCCAGAGCCCCCATGAGAAACGCGAGCTTGTTCATTACCATTGCCTCATGTCCAACACCGTCTCCAGACTAGCATCGGCCCGAAGCGGGCCGCAACGGGCGAGGTATGCGGCGGGGGGCGGCGAATGAAGATCATCCTCAGCCGCAAGGGGTTCGATTCCACCGCAGGTGGGGTGCCCAGCCCGATCCTGCCCGGCGGGCGTATCGTGTCGCTGCCGATTCCCGACCCGCGCTCGCCGGTTCGCTACGGCGAGATCGGCGGCGAAGGACGTGAAATGGGTGCGCTGGTCTCCAACCTGACCGGCGGGCGGATCCGGCGCAGTTCGCGCGCGCATCTCGATCCCGACCTGGTCGGGTCCGATCGTGTGCGGCCGCCCGGCTGGCAACCGATTTTCGGGCAGGAAGGCGCCGCCCAGGGGCACTTGCGCAACGAGGGTGTCGGCCCCGGTGACCTGTTCGTCTTCTTCGGCCTGTTCCAGCGTGTGCTTCGGCGGCGGGGGCGATATGTCTTCGACCACGATGCGCCGCGGATGCACCTGATCTGGGGCTGGCTGCAGGTGGATGCGGTGGTCGCGGTCGCCGAGTGCCCGAACGCTGTTCGGCGCTGGGCGTGCGAACATCCACACCTGCACCACGAGCCGTCGCCCGACAACACGCTCTACCTGGCGCGCCGGCGGATGCGGTTGGCGGATGGGCAAACGACGGGCCTGCCGGGCAGCGGCGTGTTCCCCCGCTATCACCGCCTGCTTCGGCTCACTGATTCGGCTTCACCGCGACCGAGTGTCTGGCGAGTACCGGCCTGGCTGCATCCACGACCGGGGCGCACAGCGATGTCCCATCACCGGCGACCGGAGCGCTGGTCGAATCGCGGCGGCGCCGCCCGGTTGCATTCGGCGTCTCGCGGCCAGGAATTCGTCCTCGATGCCGACGAGTACCCCGAAGCGATGCGGTGGTTGACCGGGTTGGTGCCGCGTTTGCTTGCCGAACCTGCCGGGTGCTCGGCGCTTGAGCATTCCATGCGCATTCCCCGGGAAAAGCCCTGAGGATGCGGGCCGGGCCGCAGTCGCCCGGCCCGGAGCCCCTGAAACACGCTCCGCGCAGCCTCGTTCAGAGGCTCCTCAGCCCTCGATGATTTGCGCGCTGCCGCGATGGTTGGCTGTGTCGAAGGAATCCACCCTGAGCGTCACGAGCTGGTCGAGCTGCTCCGCGCGGGCGCCGCTGACTTCCATGATCGAGTCTCCGATGCGTGCCTCGGCCCGGCCGGTGTCGGCGTCGACGGTCGTCAGGTAGACGGTCAGTTCCTCACCCGCCTCGAAGGTCGGGTGGGCGCTGCGAAAGGTCCAGGTCTTGAACAGGTTCATATCGTGTTCGCTCCCTTGCTGAGGCGGTCGGAAGTGTATTCACGGCCAAAGCCGGTGATGGCGGCAAACAGGAAGATGAACACCAGCAGCCAGCCGTGGAATACCCAGGGCCAGGCGGCCACGGGACTGACGACCATATCCGACGTAAACCACGGATAGACGTCGACCAGTTCGTTCATCTGGGTAAAGGCCACCAGAACGCCCCCGGACCAGGGGAAGATGTAACCCAGCGCCGAGGTATTGGCGTCGAGGATATTGGCGCGCCGATAGCCGTTGATGTTGAACTTCTTGCCGATCTTGGCGATGTAGGGCGCGATCGCGATCTCGGCGGCGGTATTGATGGTCACCGCGGCGTTGATGCCGGCCGTGACGGTCACCATGGTGACCTCGGCCGAGCGCACCGTCTTGGCGACCGAGCGCAGGAGCCAGTCCTGCAGGGCCTGGAAGCCGCCGCCGCGGATCATGATCTGCGCGCCGGCGATGACCAGCAGGATCAGCACGCTCAGGGTCACGAAGCCGAAGGCGCCGTCGTAGATGCTGCCGCCGACGCTGGCGGATTCGGCCGTGGCGATCAGCGGCCAGCCGCCGAAGGTCTCGGCCGCCCAGCTGCCCTCGGGCACGTTGAACACCAGCATGTCGCTTGCCGGGGCCAGGCCGAAGACCAGGTTGACCACGATCGCCACGATCAGGCCCCAGGAAATCGCCTCGATGATGTGGCGTCCGGCGATGGCGGTGAAGATCACGATGCCCATCGAAAGCAGGTGCAGCAGCCCGGCCGGGTTGCTGGATTCGGCGAACAGTTCGCGCGCGCTGGCGTCGACGTTGCTTGCCGGCGCCATGCTCGCTGCCACGATGTAGGCAATCAGCGCCAGGATCGCCGCCGTGATGGCGTACTTGAAGCGGCTGGCGACCACGCCGCCGACGTCCGAGTCCTGGGTGACGGCGCTGACGATGGTGGTATCCGACACCGGCGCCAGGTTGTCGCCGAAGACCGCGCCGGACAGGATGGCGCCGAGCATCAGCACCGGATCGGCGCCGAGCGCGACGCCGGCCGGGAAGAACAGGGCCACGAAGGCGATGGTGGTGCCGTAGCCGGTGCCGATGCCGGTGGCCAGCAGGCCGGCCAGGATAAAGGTGATGGCCTTCATGGCCCGCGGATCAGACATGACAAAGG
>CAZSGS010000396.1:0-2761 GCA_964606365.1 uncultured Wenzhouxiangella sp.
CGGGCCGGATGACCGGCGCGACGAGGGGATGTTCGGCGAAGCGAACCAGGTCGGAATAGGGGCCATCGGCGATCACGCGGCGAGCCTGCTCGACGTCGAGCCCGGCGATTACCGCCGAGAGCACCTCGGGTCGGGCGGTGTTGACGTTGATGCGCAGCTCCGGCTGCGGCAACGCGGTAACCAGCGGCGCGAGCGCGCGCCGGGTGTCCTCGTCGACGCTGCGCAGCCAGCGCAGTTCGCTGGTGTTGCCGAGCAGAACACCGGCCGTGCGATAGGGCGGATCCTGGCGGGCGTACCAGTCGTTGGCCGCGCTGCCCGGACGGGGCATGACCGCACCGTCGAGCCAGTCGGCCAGTTCATCGGCGATGATCGGGTTGAGCCCGAGCCGCTCGAGGAGCCGCCCGAACGCTTCGCGCGCCGCGTTTGCCGTGGCGCCGTCGGGATGCGCCAGGGCATTGAGGTTGAACAGCGCGCCCTGGTCGACGATCCGGCCCTGCACCGTGCCGCCGGGCACGTCGAAGGGCGCCGTCCAGGTGTCGTCCAGCGTCGATGCATCCGCGCCCTCGGCCAGGGCCTGCTCGAGCATGCGCCGGGCCATGATCGACATACCCCGGGCGTACTGCCAGGATCGTTCGGTCGCCAGCAACGCTTCGCTGCGCGCCAGCGAACGCTGCCCCCTTTCGAGCATGACGGTCGCGATCACGGCCGCCAGGGCGGCCGTGATCAGGGCGATCAACAGGGCACTGCCGCGCTGACGGGCCCCGGCGTTCATTGCAGCACCACGACGCGGCGCACGCGGCCGAAGCGGCGCGTGTCGATCAGGACCTCGATGGCCGTGGGCAGGCGCGCCAGCGCGTCGTCGGGGGGCCAGCGCTCCTGCCAGGCGCCCGAGGCATCGCGGTAGGAGAAGTCCAGCGAATCGACTCGCGGCAAGACGGTTTCGGTCAGCGCCCCGCCCTCGCGCGCGCGATCGGTCACCGGCCAGCGAACGCGCTGGATCTCGGTACCGGACAGCTGCCAGCCGAAGCGCTGCAGGGTCGAGCGCTTCGCGCCGGCCGGGTTGGCCCAACCGGCCCGCGTGGCCCGCATGCTGCGCGGCTCACCCACGAGGGCCGGCTCGGTGCGCCCGGCCGGCGCGGCCACCGGCCGTGCGGCGAGCTGCCGCAGGTCGGCATCCAGGCGCGCGACGGCCAGCTGCAGCGCACCGAAATCCTCGCTTCGGTCGCGATGCCCGTCCGCGGCGCGGCTGAGTGCATCCAGCGCCACGTACGCACTGGCCGACAGGATTCCGAAAACCACCACGGCGACCAGCACTTCGACCAGCGTGTAGCCGCCGGCTCTTGCAGGCGGCGCGATCACGGCGCCAGGAACCCGGTGTGCATGACCACCGGCGAATCGCGCCGCGGGTCGTCGAAGACCGCGACGTCGACGCGCAGCAGGTCGCCGCCCGGCGCGGGCTGGATCAGCATCTCCCAGTACCAGGTGCGCTCGCCCATGTCCGTGCTGCCCTGCCGCTGGCCGGTCGAGACGCCGACCTCCAGCTGCACCTCGGCCAGGGCATTGTCGGCCACCCACAGCGCCCAGGTCCGGCGCTCGAGGTCGGCCTGGCTGTCGAGCACCTGGCCGCCGGCGCGTCCCAGCGCGGCCACCGCCACGGCCACCACCACCAGCGCGACGAGCACCTCCAGCAGCGTGAAACCCGACGCGCGCTTCACGGCGATTCCTCCAGCGCCAGGTCGCCGCCGGGTTCGCCGATGAGCACGGCGGCCCCGCCGTCGAGGCGAAGCTCGAGGTTGAAGTCGGTAAGCCCGCCCAGCGGGGCACAGCTCAGCTGCGGCGCGTCGGGCTCTTCCTCCAGCGCGACGCGGCGCGATTCCACCACCAGGTCGAGTGCGACCGGCCCCTGCCAGGCACGCGGCCGCGCCACCTGGTCGTCGGGCAGGGGTGCCCAGCCGGCACCCGTGGCCTGCCAGAAGTCGTAGCCCTCGGAAGTCAGGCGCACGCCGCGCGACTTGGACTGGAACAGGGCCTGTTCGCACTGGTAGTCGATCAGCGCGGCCAGGCGCTCGAGCTGCTCGACCGGCTCGACGCCGGATCGCCATTGCCCCAGGCGAAGAACCACCAGCGCGGCGAGGATGGCGGCGATGGTCACCACCACCAGCACCTCGATCAGCGTGAAGCCGGCGGGCCGATGCAATCGATCAGTCTTGCCAGTTGCCGATCTCTGCATTGATGCCCTCGCCGCCGGAGGTACCATTGGCCCCGAAAGACCACACGTCGATCTCGCCGTGCACGCCGGGGTTGAGGTACTGATACTCGTTGCCCCAGGGATCGGTGGGCAGTTGGTCGATGTAGCCGCCTTCCTTCCAGTTGGGCGCGGGCGGCTGACCCGATGGCTGGCGTACCAGGGCTTCCAGCCCCTGCTCCGTCGACGGATAGTTGAAGTTGTCGAGCTTGTACATGTTGAGCGCGGTCACCAGCGCCTGCACGTCCTGCTTCGCCTTGGTCACGCGGGCACGGTCGGGCTCGTCCATCACGCGCGGCACCACGACCGCGGCCAGAATGCCGATAATGACGACCACGACCAGAATCTCGATCAGGGAAAAACCGCCGTGTCGCGAGTTGATGCTTTTCATGGCTTTGTTTGGGACTGTAGCTGCCGGTTGGCGCCCATCATACGCGCAATTGTTTCGCCGACAAGAAGGGCCAAGGGCTGATGCGCACGATCCGGGGCAGCGAGATCGCGATGATCTTTCAGGAG
>CAZSGS010000397.1:0-2724 GCA_964606365.1 uncultured Wenzhouxiangella sp.
GATATTCGCAACGGCAACGGAATGGTTGACGACATCGACCATCTCGGCAACCGCCGCGTCCGTTCAGTCGGCGAGATGGCCGAGAACGCCTTCCGCATCGGCCTGGTGCGCGTGGAGCGCGTCGTGCGCGAGCGCCTGACGATGGTCGAGAGCGAAGGGTCTTCACCGCAGGACCTGATCAACGCCAAGCCGGTGGCGGCCGCGATCAAGGAGTTCTTCGGCTCGTCGCAGCTGTCACAGTTCATGGATCAGAACAATCCGCTGTCGGAAGTCACGCACAAGCGTCGCGTCTCGGCGCTGGGTCCGGGTGGGCTGACGCGCGAACGCGCCGGATTCGAGGTGCGCGACGTGCATCCAACCCACTACGGTCGCCTGTGCCCGATCGAGACGCCGGAAGGGCCGAACATCGGCCTGATCAACTCGCTGGCGTGCTATGCCCGTACCAACCGCTACGGTTTCCTCGAGACCGCGTATCGCAAGGTCAACGGCGGCAAGGTGACCGACCATGTCGAGTATCTTTCGGCGATCGAGGAGGGCGAGTACGTGATCGCCCAGGCCAATGCCGATCTGGACAAGAACAAGAAGTTCAAGGACGAACTCGTGCCCTGCCGTTACCAGGGAGAGTTCACCCTCAAGCGTCCGGACGAAATCAACTACATGGACGTCTCGCCACGCCAGATTGTCTCCGTGGCCGCCTCGATGGTCCCCTTCCTCGAGCACGATGACGCCAACCGCGCATTGATGGGCTCGAACATGCAGCGTCAGGCCGTGCCGACCCTGAGGGTCGACAAGCCGCTGGTGGGTACCGGCATGGAGCGTGCCGTGGCGACCGACTCGGGTGTGACGACCGTTGCCAAGCGTGGCGGCGTGGTCGACCAGGTCGACGCCGGCCGTATCGTGGTGCGTGCCAACGACGAGGAAGTCGGTGAGAACGACCCGGGCGTCGATATCTACAACCTGGTCAAGTACGAACGCTCCAACCAGAACACCTGCATGAATCAGCGACCGCTGGTCAGGGTGGGTGATCGGGTCGAGAAGAAGGACGTGCTTGCAGACGGCCCGTCGACGGACCTGGGCGAACTCGCGCTGGGGCAGAACATGCTGGTCGCCTTCATGCCCTGGAACGGCTACAACTTCGAAGACTCCATCCTGATCTCGGAGCGTGTGGTCGAGGAGGATCGCTTCACCTCGATCCACATCGAGGAGCTGACTTGCGTGGCCCGTGACACCAAGCTGGGTTCGGAGGAGATCTCTTCCGACATCCCCAACGTGGGTGAATCGACGCTAGGAAAGCTCGACGAATCGGGCATCGTCTATATCGGCGCCGAGGTCAAGGCCGGCGATATCCTGGTCGGCAAGGTCACCCCCAAGGGTGAGGCCCAGCTGACTCCGGAAGAGAAGCTGCTGCGTGCCATCTTCGGCGAGAAGGCCTCGGACGTGAAGGACACTTCCCTGCGCGTCCCCACGGGGATGGACGGCACCGTCATCGATGTCCAGGTCTTCACTCGCGAGGGTGTGGACAAGGACGCCCGCGCCATTGCCATCGAGAAAGACGAGATTCGACAGGTTCGCAAGGACCTCGATGACCAGCTGCGCATCATGGAGAGCGCCATCTTCGCGCGCCTGCAGTCGGTTCTGGTCGGCAAGGTTGCCGACAAGGGGCCCTCGGGCCTGAAGAAGGGCACCAAGGTGACCCAGGCTTATCTCGACGAGCTCAAGCACGATGACTGGTTCAAGCTGCGCATGCGCAACGAGGAAGCCCAGGAAGTGCTCGAGCGAGCGGCACGCCAGATCGAGGCGCAGCGCAAGGCCTTCGATGTCCGTTTCGAGGAGAAGAAGGAGAAGATAACCCGGGGCGACGAGCTGGCGCCGGCGGTTCTCAAGATGGTCAAGGTCTACCTCGCCGTCAAGCGTCGTATGCAGCCGGGCGACAAGATGGCCGGCCGTCACGGCAACAAGGGCGTGATCTCGACCGTGGTCCCGACCGAGGACATGCCTTTCATGGAAGACGGCACCCCGATCGACATTGTGCTCAGTCCGCTGGGTGTGCCTTCGCGCATGAATATCGGCCAGATCATGGAAGTGCATCTCGGTCTCGCGGCACGCGGCCTCGGTCACAAGATCGAGAAGATGCTGGAAGCCAACGAAAAGACCGAGAAGGTACGCAAGTTCCTGGGTGACATCTACAACTCCGACCAGGACGGCCGCGTGGACATGAAGCAGTTCACCGAAGGCGAGGTCATGGAAATGGCCGGCAACCTCCAGGGCGGTGTTCCGATGGGCACCCCGGTCTTCGACGGCGCCGACGAGAACGAGATCAAGAAGCTCCTGAAGATGGCTGATTTGCCGGAAACGGGTCAGATGATCCTCTACGACGGCCGTACGGGCAACTCGTTCGATCGTCCCGTGACGGTTGGCTACATGTACATGCTCAAGCTCAACCATCTCGTCGACGACAAGATGCACGCGCGTTCGACGGGGCCGTACTCACTGGTCACGCAGCAGCCTCTGGGCGGCAAGGCTCAGTTCGGCGGTCAGCGCTTCGGTGAGATGGAGGTCTGGGCGCTCGAGGCGTACGGTGCGGCGTACACGCTGCAGGAGATGCTCACCGTCAAGTCCGATGATGTTCAGGGCCGGAACCAGATGTACAAGTCCATCGTCGACGGCAACTATCAGATGACTGCGGGCATGCCGGAGTCCTTCAACGTGCTGGTGAAGGAAATC
>CAZSGS010000398.1:0-2720 GCA_964606365.1 uncultured Wenzhouxiangella sp.
AGATCGATCCGCCACAGCGCGAAAACCCGGCTGCTGTCCTGAAAATTACCGCGCGAGTTGATCGCGTATCCGGTCGGCTGCGCCCACGCCGCAAGGCTGGCTGCCAGGCTGACAACCAGAATCACACTTCTCCAGCAGAGAGGCGTGCAAACGCGCATCGCTTGTTGTTTTCCTTTTACTCCGACGGGACACATCATAGCAGAGTTGTCCAGTATTCCGCACCCGTGGGGATTTCGACCGCTGCGCTCACGCCTGCATCAGTACAATCGAGGATCTTCTGATGCAACGGGGAGAACCCATGCCCGGTTCCCGCACGCCACTCGTCGACACGATCGACGCCACCCGGCAGGTCAACGCACACCGCGAAGCCGCCCGCGCGGCCGTTTTGATGGTCAATCTCGGCACGCCCGAGGCACCCACGGCCAAGGCGCTTCGCCCCTACCTCAAGCAGTTCCTGTCCGACCGGCGCGTCATCGAGGCGCCGAGACTGATCTGGTGGTTCATCCTCAACGGTTATATCGTGCCTTTCCGGTCGCCCAGGTCGGCCGAGGCCTACGCGCGCGTCTGGACCGAGCACGGCTCGCCCCTGCTGGTCAACAACCGGAGCCTGGCCGACAAGCTGGAAACGGACTTCAAGCGGGACCTGCCGCGCGTGAAGGTGATGCTGGCGATGACCTACGGCCAGCCCGACATCGACAAGGCCATCGACCGACTCCGGCGGGAAAACATCCAGCGTCTGCTCGTGCTGCCGATGTACCCACAGTACTCGGCCACGACCACGGCCTCGGTCTTCGACCAGGTGACCGACTCGCTCAAGCGCCTGCGCTGGCTGCCGGAAGTGCGATTCATCAACAACTTCCACCACGACGACAACTGGCAGTCGGCCGTGACCGAGTCGATTCAGCGCTTCCGCAAGGATCGGGGCCAGCCCGACAAGCTGCTGTTTTCCTTCCACGGCATCCCCAAGCGCAACTTGCTCGCCGGCGACCCCTATTACTGTCAGTGCCGGGCGAGCGCCCGGGCCATCGCCGAGCGCCTCGGCCTGGCCGACGAGGAATGGATGGTCACCTTCCAGTCGCGTCTGGGCCGCGCCGAATGGCTCAAGCCCTATACCGACAAGACGCTCGAGGAACTCGCCCGGCAGGGCGTGAAGAAGCTGCAGGTCGTGTGCCCGGGCTTCTCGATCGATTGCCTGGAAACCCTCGATGAAATCGCGGTCGAGGGCCGCGACGAGTTCCTGGAAGCCGGCGGCGAGTCGCTGGAATACATCCCCTGCCTGAACGATTCACCGAAACACGTGAAGGTGCTGAGCGCGCTGTGTCGTCGGCACGGCCAGGGATGGCCCGAGTTCGACGGCCGTCGCGACGCCGGCGAGTCGGAACTCGAAGCACGCGCCGAGCGATCCGCCGAAGCGGCCCGGCAGCTTGGCCTCGGGTAGCCGGATCATGGCGCTCCGGGCGGCAGCCGCGGTGTCGCTGCTCGGCGCTCCGCTCTACTGGTGGCAGGGCCGCCGCGTACGTCGCGAGACGCCGCGACTCGACGAGGCGCCCGGCGAACGTTCGGGCCACCTGCCCGGCGCCGGACCCGTGTTTCGCATCGTCGGGCTGGGCGAATCGCCGATGGCCGCGGTGGGACTGTCCGACCAGTCCGAGGGCGTGATCGTCATGTTGGCCCGTCAACTGGCGACGGCATCGGCTCGCCCGATCGAATGGCGGACGGCCGCCCGGTCGGGTGCCACGGCCCGGTTCACCACCGACGAGCTGTTGCCGCAGGTCGATGCGGCGCCAACCGATCTCGTGATCGTCGCGCTCGGGGTCAACGATTGCCTCGCCCTGGCGTCACCGAAACGCTGGCGCGCCGACCTGGCGCTTCTGACGCGATCGATTTCGGAGCGCCTCGAGCCGCAGCGGATCCTGCTGGCGGGTATCCCGCCGATGCAGCGCTTCCCCGCGCTGCCGCCTCCCCTCTCGACGATGATGGGGCTACGCGCCACCCTGCTCGACGCAGTATCCCGCCAATTCGCCGCACGCCGAGGCGACATGCTGCACGCACCCATGGACTTCGTCGACCGGCCCGACGGCCTGTTCTGCCGCGACGGATTTCACCCCAATGCCCGGGCGCACGCGCTCTGGGCGCGACAGCTCGCGGCCCTCGCCGAGGCCGCATAGCCGATTTCGCACGAAACGGCGCGGCGAATTGCCAACCCGCCGACAAGCGCTTTGTGGCAGTCTGTGCTCCGTCATGGTTACCTGCCTGAACCCGAGACGATGAGCGACACCGTCGAAGCCGACAGCGCCTGCAGCCCCGAGACCCTGCTGCGCCAGGTCTTCGGCTACAGTGCTTTCCGCGGGCGTCAGCGCGAGATCATCGAACACCTGGGCGAAGACGGCAACGCCCTGGTGCTCATGCCGACCGGCGGCGGCAAATCGCTGTGCTACCAGATCCCGGCCCTGATGCGCCCGGGAACGGCGATCGTCATATCGCCGCTGATCGCCCTGATGCGCGACCAGGTCGAGGCGCTCAGGCACAACGGCGTATCCGCGGCCGTGCTCAATTCATCGCTCGATGCCGACACGCGACGCCGCACCGAGCAGAACCTGATCGAGGGCAAGCTCAACCTGCTCTACATCGCGCCCGAACGCTTGCTGCGCGAGACCTCCCTGCGACTGCTCGAGCGCTGCAGAATCAATCTGTTCGCGATCGACGAGGCGCACTGCGTC
>CAZSGS010000399.1:0-2716 GCA_964606365.1 uncultured Wenzhouxiangella sp.
CAGTTTCTCGGTCAGCATCAGGGTGGTCTTGAACGGCACGATGTCGTCGTGCATGCCGTGGATGATCATCAGCGGGTCGGAGAGATCCTCGCCCAGGTCCATCAGGCTGCCGGTCTCGAAGATCTCCGGATGCGTGTCGGGCCGGCGCGTGAGGTGCTGGTCGTAACCGGTGAAATGCTCGACGTCCACCGCGGGCGCCCCGGCCACGCCGCCGGCGAACAAGCCGGGTTCGCGAAACAGGGCCGACAGCACCATCAGGCCGCCGTAGCTGTTGCCCCACAGGCCGATCCGCTCCGGATCGACGTGGTCGAGCGTCTTCAGGTAGTCGACGGTCGCGACCAGGTCACGCAGATCGCCCCGCCCCCAGTCGCCCTGGAACGCCTCGCGAAAATCCACGCCGTAGCCCACGCTGCCGCGCAGGTCGATCTGTACGTGGATGTATTCGCCGGACAGGGCCAGGCGCTGTTGCAGGTTGGTCGTCGGCCGCTCGGCATCCCAGGCGTTGCGGACGGTGTTGGAGTAGATGTTGCCGATCAGCACCGGGTAGCGCTTGCCCGCCTCGAGGTCGCGCGGCTCGACGATGCGTGCATGCAGGGTCATGCCCGCCTCCGGCCCCGGGAAGCTCACGTAGCGCGGTTCGATCCAGTCGTATTCCTGGAAATCGGGGTGCGGTGATTGCGTCACGCGGGCAAGCGCGCTGCCGGCGTCCACCGGGCCGACGTAGAGTTCGGACGGTCGCTCGTCGCTGGAATGGACGCTGGCGACATGGCGCCCGTCGGGCGAGACCGACGGTTGGTGGACGCCGGCCCTCGATGTGATGCGAACCGGCTCGGCGTCAGCCTCGTCGATCCGAAACAGCTGCCGTTCGTAGGGCGTGGGCGCAGCAGCAACGAAATACAGCGCCTCGCCGCGGGTTTCCACCAGGGCGGCCGATCGCGTGGCGGCCACGTCGAAGTCGCCTTGGGTCAGGATGCGCGGCTCGCCGCCTCCCGCGTCGATCTCGTAGAGGCGATAGTGCTCGTGCTGATCACCGATGAAGCGAATCCGGTCTCCGTCCAAATCCCACACCGCCCGGAAAATCGGGTAGACCCGCTTCGGGCGGCTGTCCTGCCAGACCGTGCGCACCTTGCCCGACGCCGCCTCGGCGACATGGATCCAGCGCTCCTCGGCCACGTCGGCACCCTGGTGGACCAGCAGCTCGGAAGCGGTCGGAGACCAGGCTATTTCGTAGAAAATCCGGGATGTTGTATCGCCAAATTCAAGCCACTTCAAGGTATCGTCTTCGGTGTCGTAGAGGCCCACACGCTGGCGCTCGTCGCGATCGCCCGGATACGCGCGCCGAACCTCGTGCAGCAACGGTTCCTCGCCGTGCAGCCAGGCCGGGATCGGCACCCGACGCACCGCGCTTCGATCGACATGCACGAACGCCAGGTAGCGCCCGTCGGCCGACCAGGTGTGGCTTCGCACATGCGCATCCGGGCCGGCAAAAGCGCCGACGGCGACACGCGCAATGCCGTCGCGACCCAGCTCGGTCACCCGGCTCGAGCTGCCGCGATCAATATCGTGCAGCCACAAGTCATGATCCCGGACGAAAGCGACGCGCCCACCACCGGGAGAGAACACCGGCGAGTGCCCGCGGGCGTTCTCGGGCAGCAGCGGCCTGGCCTCGCCGCCGCTGGCGGGCAATGCCCACAGCTCACCGCCATGCGCGTAGACCACCCGCTTCGAATCCGGCGTCCAGGTGATCCCAGAGACGCCCTGGGCATGGCGCTTCGCACTGCGCTCGAGCATCGCCTCGCGGGTCTGGCCCGGCTCAGGCGGCGGCGTGTCCTGAGGCGCAAGCCGGGTGAGTCGACGCAGTTCGTCGCCGTCGGCGTCGACCACCCAGACGTCGCGGAACGGCATCCCCTGGTCGTTCCAGACAAAGGCCACGCGGGAACTGTCCGGCGCCCAGACCGGCGACGACGGCGCCGTGCCCGTCAGGCTCGGCAGGGAAACGATGCGTTCGAGGGAGGGCGCCTGCGCCCGCGCGGCCGACAGGGCCAGGGAGGCCAGAACCAGGACAATCGGAAAGCGAAGATGGGGCATGGGGAGAAATCCGCAAGTACGTTGAGCCGACGAGCCCGCCGAACAGGCCACCGTATAATGCCCGCTCTGCCCGTACCCGACAAATCACCATGCGAACCCCGCGACTGCCTCTGGGCCTGTTGCTCGCGACCGCCCTGCCCCTTGCGCTGGTACTGGCGGAGGTTTCCGGCATCGTCGTGGTGCGCCACGCCGAGAAGGCCGACGACGGCACGGGCGACGCGGGCATGGACGTGATCGTCAGCCGCTACGGGGCGGCGGTCGAAGCACCCGCCGGATCGCCGGTCGAGTGACAGGGTTTTTCAGTCGTTGATGTGGCAGATCATCGAAATCCTGCCGCCACGCACGTGGACTTCCACCGTCTTGCCGCGCAGGTAGAAGTCGTAGCGGATACCGACCGCCGCGCCGCGGCGGTTTTCGAGCTGCACCGTCCGGTCGGGTTCGTGCCGCAACACCTTGCGTTCGGAATCTCCCACCTTGAGCAGCTGGTTGCCCAGGCGCGCCGATGACAATTCGCAATCCGCTTGCGCGCCGGCGGCGAGAAACAGTCCCGCAATCAGAATCAGGATACGCATGCTTACTCTCCCCTCCATGCCTTGTGACCCGACAGCAATGTTGAACACTGCCTTCT
>CAZSGS010000400.1:0-2706 GCA_964606365.1 uncultured Wenzhouxiangella sp.
CGGGCCAGGCCTTCCAGCGAGCGGGCCAGGTCGAGGATGCTGCGGGTGTCGTCTTCCTTGTCGTAGCGCGCCCTGAGTTCCGGCTCCTCTTCCAGCGCCTTGCTCAGGGTCATGTCGAGCTGGTTGGGAATGAGCTTGGCGATCGAGTCGACGAAGCCGTAGTTGTAGCCCAGCACGCGCCCGCAGTCGCGCACCACGGCCTTGGCCGCCATGGTGCCGTAGGTGATGATCTGCGAGACCTGGTCGCGGCCGTAGCGCTGGGCCACGTACTCGATCACCCGGTCGCGGCCTTCGACGCAGAAATCGACGTCGAAGTCGGGCATCGAGACGCGTTCCGGATTGAGAAATCGCTCGAACAAAAGGTCGTAACGCATTGGATCAACGTCGGTAATACCCAGGCACCAGGCCACGACCGAACCCGCGCCGGAGCCGCGTCCCGGGCCGACCGGTACGCCGTTGTTGCGCGCCCAGGCGATGAAGTCGGCCACGATCAGGAAGTAGCCGGAGAAGCCCATCGAAACGATGACTTCCAGCTCCCGCTCGAGTCGCCCGTCATAGTCTTCGCGGGCGACGTCCTCGGCCAGGCCGTGGCGCTCGATGCGCCTGTTCAGGCCCTCGACAGCCTTGCGCCGGACGAACTCGTCCTCCGACTCGCCGCCCGGCACCGGAAACGCCGGAAGGAAGTACTCGCCGAGCCGCAGCTCGAGGTTGCAGCGCCGTGCCAGGTGCAGGGTGTTCTCCAGCGCCACGGGCAGGTCGGCGAAGCGTTCGGCCATTTCCTGGCCGCTTTTGAGGTATTGCTCGTCGACGTACTCGCGCGGGCGCCGCTTGTCGTCGAGCAGCCGCGACTGGTGAATGCACACGCGCGCTTCGTGCGCAAAGAAGTCCTCGCGCGTGAGGAAGCGAACGTCGTTGCTGGCCACGACGGGCAGCCGGCGCTGCACGGCCAGGTCGAGCAGGCCGGACTCGATCACCCGCTCGTTGTCGCGGCCCATGCGTTCCAGCGTCAGGTAGAGCCGGTCCGGAAACAGGGACTCCCAGTCCTCGAGCCGATTGCGGGCCAGGTTGCCGCGGCCGTTCGACAGCGCCTCGCCGACGTCGGACTGGCGACCGACCAGGGCGATCAGCCCGTCGGTATGGCCACGCAGCCAGGCCGGGTGCACCCGCGGCTGGCCGCGGAAGCGTCCCTCGAGGAAACTGCGCGAGAGAAGCCGGCACAGGTTGAGGTAGCCCTCGCGATCCTGGACCAGCAGGGTGACCACGCCGAATTGATCGGCCTCGCCGGCCTGCTGGACACGGACGTCGGCGCCGACGATCGGCTTGATGCCTCGGGCCATGGCCGCGCCGTAGAACTTGACCAGGCCGAAGAGGTTGTGCCAGTCGGTGACGGCCACCGCCGGCATCCCCAGCGCCGCGGCGCGCTCGACCAGCTCGCCGATACGCACCATGCCGTCCTCGAGGGAGTATTCAGTGTGCAGGCGGAGGTGGACGAAGGGGGACGGGGGCGCGGGTGGCGTTGGGGCTTCGTCAGGCATGGGGGGATTATAAACGGCGAGGGCCCGGATCGAGGTTTCAGGGTTCAGGTTTCAGGGGCGGGCTCCGGAAGTGTTTTCCCTGAAACCTGAAACCTTCTTTAAACCCTCTTACCAACCATCCGAACCCCCACGATCAACGCCAGTGCCCCCGCGGGCAGGCAAACCCACCAAGGCACGCCAAAGCCGGCAGGCAGGGTGCCGAGCACGATGGCGATCACGCCGGCGAACATCGCGTAGGGCATCTGGGTGCGCACGTGCTCGATGTGGTCGCACTGGCTGGCCATGGACGACAGGATGGTGGTATCGGAAATGGGCGAGCAGTGGTCGCCCCAGACCGCGCCGCCGAGCACGGCGGCTACCGTGCCGTAGAGAATCGGCATGTGATCTGCGCCGACCATGCCGTGGTTGCTCATCAGCACCCAGGCCAGGGGGAGCATCAGCGGGAGCAGGATGCCCATGGTGCCCCAGCTCGAGCCGGTGGCGAAGGCCGTGGCCGCGGCCAGCACGAACACCAGCGTGGGCAGCAGGCCGGGGTGCAGACGCTCGCCGAGCAGGTCAGCGAGGAAATCGGCCGTGCCCAGCTCGCCGGTCATGCCCGACAGCGCCCAGGCCAGCACCAGGATGACCACGGCCAGCAGCATGCTGCGCACGCCGGTGAACCACGCCAACATGGTCTCGGCGGTGGTCAGGCTGCGGTGGATCGCGGTCATGGCCGAGGCGGCCAGGACGCCCAGCAGCGAGCCCCACAGCAGCGACTTGTAGGGATCGGCGCTGCCGACGATCTCCTGGAGCGTGTCGCCTTCGCCGCTGAAGAACAGTCCGCCGACGACCGAGACGATCATCACCGCCACCGGAACCACGGCATTGCGCGCCAGGCATCGAGTCCCCTCGCTCGGCTGGACCTGCTGCATGTCGTCGTCGACCAGCGCGGTGCTCACCGCCTCGGGGGCGACTCGGCCCTCGTGGCGGGCGCGGCGTTCGGCCGAGTGCATCGGTCCGAAATCGCGGCCGGAGAGTACGACCGTGAAGACCAGAACCAGGGCGAACAGCGGGTAGAAGCTGTAGGCGATGGAGTGCAGGAAGACAAAATAGGCGTTGGCGTCCAGCCCGGCGATGTTCTCGATGGCGCTGCGGATCAGCCCCACTTCGTAGCCGATCCAGGTGGTCACCA
>CAZSGS010000401.1:0-2685 GCA_964606365.1 uncultured Wenzhouxiangella sp.
GGGCGATGCCCAGGACATGCGGCATGCCCTGGCCACCGAATTCGGTCGGGGCGGTCAGGCCGGGCCAGCCGTTGTCGCAGTAGCTGCGGTAGGCATCGGCGAATCCCTCGGGCGTGACGACCGAGTCCGCCTCGAGACGGCAGCCGGCCTGATCGCCGGGCCCATTGAGCGGCTGCAGCACCGACTCGCAGAAGCGAGCGCCCTCACTGAGTACGGCATCGACGATTGTTTCGTCGACCTCGGCGAGGGAGGGGAGGTCGCTACAGGCTTCCAGGTCCAGGAAATCGTTGATCAGGAATCGAAAGTCTTCGACCGGTCCGGTGTAACTCGGCATTCGCGGGCTCCTTGGTAGTCATGTTCGGCAGCTGCCATACGGTATCGTATGGTAGCAGACTGGACGGCGGTCGGTGTGCGGGGAATTGACGCGGGGCAATCCAATCCCAACACTAGTATTAACCCGCCGGCCACACGGAGTACCCGACATGAGTGCAACTGAAATCGCGAAGAAGATGGAGCAGATGGAGTTTTTCGGCGAGCTGGAAGCCGAGCACCGAGAATGGCTGGCCGAACACGCCGACGAGCAGTCGTTCGAGGACGGTCAGCTGCTGGCCCGGCAGGGCGACAAGGCCGACCGCTTCTTTTTGGTGCTCGAAGGCGAGCTGGTCGTGGAGGTGCCGGCCCTGACCGGGCCTTCGCTGGAGGTGACGCGCCTGGGTGCGGGCAAGATCTTCGGTTGGTCCTGGCTGATCGAGCCCTACCGCTGGCACTTCAACGCCCGGGCCGCGGGGGCGACCCGGGTGCTGGAGTTCGACGGTACGGCCATTCTCGAGCGCGCCGAGGCCGAGCCGAAGTTCGGCTACGCCCTGCTCAGGCGATTTTCCGCGCTGATGGGTACGCGCCTCGAAGCGGCCCAGCGCAAGATGATGGATCAGTGGTCGCCTGCCGGGCTGCCGTAAGCGCGCCGGACAGGTCATTCCAGAGATCGTCGGCCTCTTCCAGGCCGACGGAAAGCCGAAGCAGCCCCTGGCCGATTCCGCCGGACTCGCGGCCGCTGTCGGTGACCACCCGATGGGTCAGCCCGGCAGGGTGCTGAATCAGGGTGTCGACCGATCCCAGGCTCACCGCCGGAGTCATCAGCGACACCCGCGCCATCACTTCGGCGGCCACTTCGTACCCGCCGGCGACGTCGATGGCGAGAATGCATCCGCCCCCGCTCATCTGCGTCTCCAGCAAGCGACGCTGATCGGCGCTATGGCGCCCCGGGTAGTAAACGCGTTCGACGGCCGGGTGCTTCGCCAGCCTTTCGGCCAGGTCGATGGCCGTGTGCTGGGCGCGTTCGATGCGCAGCTTCAGGGTCGGCAGGCTGCGATGCAGCAGGTAGGCCGCCCAGGGGTGCATCAGCGCGCCCGTGGCTACGCGCACCGGTCGCAATTTCGCGGCCAGGGATTCATTGCAGGCCACCACGCCGGCGATCACGTCGCCGTGCCCGCCGAGAAACTTGGTCGCGCTGTGCAGCACCATCGCCGCACCCAGTTCCAGCGGCTGCTGCAGGGCGGGCGTGGCGAAGGTCGAGTCGACGACGACGGGGACCTCGCCGGCCTGCCGGACGACATCGGCGATGTCGACCAGCTCCAGGGTCGGGTTGGCGGGCGTTTCGATCAGCACGAAGGCGGTGTCCGCCGACACGGCCTCGGACACCCTGTCGGCCGTCGTCCAGGTGACGCGGTTGCCCAGCAGTCCGCTTTCGAGCAGGTGGTCGCTGGTGCCGTAGATCGGCCGCACGGCGACGATCTCCCGCCCGCGTTCCTGCAGGGCCAGGATGACGGCGGTCAGGGCCGCCATGCCCGATGCGAACCCGACGGCCGCATCGGCGTTCTCGAGACGGGCGAGGGCCTTTTCGAAGCGCGCCACGGTGGGGTTGAGCAGGCGCGCGTAGACGGGATTGTCCGCCTCGCCGCCGCCGGCGACCAGCGCATCCAGGCTGGCCGTGCCGGTCGCCAGGTCCTGCAGGGGGTAGGTCGTCGAAAGGTCGACGGGCAGGGCGTGGACGCCGAGCTCGCGCAGGTCCTCGCGCCCGGCGTGGACGCCCCGGGTGTGGTCATAGGAGTTCATTGCGGTGCATCCTGTTTGAAATTCGGATGCCATTGTAGGAATATGTTCGATATACGTGTCCCGAACCGAAAAAATATCGGTTATGAGCCATTCAGCTGAACTTGATTCAAAAGACGTGCGGATCGTGCGGCTTCTGCGGAAGAATGCACGGATGTCGAACAAGGAACTGGCGGCCAAGACCGGCCTGGCGCAGTCGAGCTGCCTCGAGCGCGTGCGCCGCCTGCGCATGGCCCGCGTGCTGACCGGCTACCACGCCGACGTCGACGCCGACGCGCTCGGCATCGGCCTGCAGGCCATGGTGGCCGTGCGCCTGGCCCGGCACGCGCGCGCCGACGTGGAGGCTTTCGAAAAGCACCTGGAGAGCGTGATCGAAGTGGTCACCATCTTCCACGTCGCCGGCGCCAACGATTACCTGGTGCACGTGGCCGTGCGCGACTCGGCCCACCTGCGCGAGCTGGCCCTGTCGGCCTTCACCGAGCGCCCCGAAGTCGACCACATCGAAACCCAGCTCATTTTCGCCCACCGACGAAACCACGAACTCCCCGTCTACCTGGATCTGGAAGAGTCGTGAGA
>CAZSGS010000402.1:0-2666 GCA_964606365.1 uncultured Wenzhouxiangella sp.
AGCCTTCAATTTTTTGGAATTTGCCCCAATCTCGGGGGCTGACAGACGGTAGAATTCACAACCATGGTTCAGATTACGCTTCCAGACGGTAGCCGGAAGGATTTCGAGCGTCCGGTGACGGTACACGAGGTGGCCGAATCGATCGGTCCGGGCTTGGCCAAGGCGGCCCTGGCGGGCGAGGTCGGGGGTCGGCTGGTGGATACCAGCTACACGATCGAGCGCGACGCCGATCTGCGCATCATTACCGCGCGCGACGAGGAGGGCGTGGAGTTGATTCGTCACTCCACCGCGCACCTGATGGCGCAGGCGGTCCAGCGCCTGTTTCCCGACACCCAGGTGACGATCGGGCCGGTGATCGACAACGGATTCTATTACGACTTCGCGCGCGAGGAGCCCTTTCGGCCGGAGGATCTCGAGGCCATCGAGAAAGAGATGGCGAAGATCGTCGCCGAGGACATCGCCGTGGAGCGCTCGGTGATGGGACGCGACGAGGCGGTCGAGTTCTTCCGCCACAAGGGCGAGGAGTACAAGGCCAAGATCATCGAGGATATTCCGGCCGATGAGACGCTTTCGCTGTACAAGCAGGGTGATTTCATCGACCTGTGCCGCGGCCCGCACGTGCCCTCGACCGGCAAGCTGGGCGCCTTCAAGCTGACCAAGCTGGCCGGCGCCTACTGGCGCGGGGATTCCGACAACGAGATGCTGCAGCGCATCTACGGCACGGCCTGGCCGGACAAGAAGCAGCTCAAGGCCTATCTCAAACGCCTGGAAGAGGCCGAAAAGCGCGACCACCGCAAGCTCGGCGCGCGGCTCGATCTCTATCACATCCAGCCCGAAGCGCCGGGCATGGTGTTCTGGCACGACCGCGGCTGGCGCATCTACCTGGCGCTTCAGGACTACATCCGCGGCCGCCTCAAGGAAGCCGACTACGAGGAAATCCACACCCCCTCGATCGTCGACCGCAGCCTGTGGGAGAAGTCCGGGCACTGGGAAAACTTCGGCGACGACATGTTCATCACTTCCTCGGAAGATCGTGTCTACGCGGTCAAGCCGATGAACTGTCCCTGCCACGTGCAGGTGTTCAACCAGGGCCTGAAGAGCTACCGCGACCTGCCGCTGCGCATGGCCGAGTTCGGCTCCTGCCACCGCAACGAGCCCTCGGGCGCCCTGCACGGGTTGATGCGGGTGCGTAATTTCGAGCAGGACGACGCGCACATCTTCTGCACCGAGGATCAGATTCGCGACGAAGTGCTGGCCTTCAACAAGCTCGTGTTCGACGTCTACAGCGACTTCGGCTTCACCGACGTGGCGGTCAAGCTTTCGACCCGGCCGGAAAAGCGCGTCGGTTCCGACGCCGTCTGGGACAAGGCCGAAAAGGCACTGGCCGAGGCGCTGGATGCGGCCGACATCGAATACCAGCTGCAGCCGGGCGAGGGCGCCTTCTACGGGCCCAAGATCGAATTCTCCCTGACCGACTGCATCGGCCGCGTCTGGCAGTGCGGCACCATGCAGGTCGATTTCTCCATGCCCGGCCGCCTGGGCGCCGAATACGTCGACGAGGACGGCGAACGCCGCGTCCCGGTGATGCTCCATCGTGCCATCCTGGGTTCGATCGAGCGTTTCATCGGCGTGTTGATCGAGCACTACGCCGGTGAGCTGCCGCTTTGGCTGGCTCCCGTGCAGGCAGTAGTGATGAACATTACCGATGCCCAGGCCGAATACGTGCGTGAAGTGAGCAACGCCCTGAATCGTCAGGGTTTTCGAGTCGAATCCGACTTGCGCAACGAGAAGATCGGCTATAAAATCCGCGGCCGCACGCTCGAGAAGATTCCGTATCTGTTGGTCGTGGGTGATCGCGAGGTCGAGAACCGCCAGGTGGCGGTGCGTTTGCGTGACGGCACGGACTTGGGCGCCATGTCGCTTGACGATCTGGTCGAGCGCCTGTCCACGGAGGTGGCGCAACGCGGCCCGATCACGGATAATTGACGATTCTCTTGCATTGAATTCAACCTAAGGAGCAGCACACATCGCAACGGATAAGAAGACCCGACGCAACGAGGACATCACGGCCAGAGAAGTGCGCGTGGTGGGTTCCGAAGGCGATCAGATCGGGGTGATGGGGATCAGGGATGCGCTGGAACGTGCCGAGGAAGAAGGCATGGATCTCGTGGAAATCGCGCCGCAGGCCGATCCGCCCGTCTGCCGCATCATGGACTGGGGCAAGTTCAAGTTCGAGTCGTCGAAGAAGGCGCAGGCGGCGCGTAAAAAGCAGAAACAGATACAGATCAAGGAGATCAAGTTCCGGCCAGGCACCGATGATCACGACTACGATGTCAAGATGCGGAACTTGAAAAAATTCATCGAAGAAGGTAACAAGGTCAAGGTGACCCTGCGCTTTCGGGGTCGGGAAATGGCGCACCAGGAACTGGGTCGCGACCTGCTCAAGCGAGTCGAGCAGGAAATGGCCGAGGAAACCACGGTGGAGCAGTTCCCGCGCATGGAGGGCCGCCAGATGGTGATGATGCTGGCGCCCAAGAAACATTAGTTCTTACGAGAAACACCAGCCCTTAAAGGGCAGACAACTCGCCGGACGGCAGCTCGAATCAAGTTCCATCGCGTCGGCATCGCGATGGACGCTGCAGGATGGTATTAAAAACGCTCCCTTT
>CAZSGS010000403.1:0-2664 GCA_964606365.1 uncultured Wenzhouxiangella sp.
CCGGGTTGGCCACGTTCATCATGATCTTCAGCGGCGCGTCGGGCATGTCTTCGAGCGAATCCTCGCTGACGCTGAATTCCAGCAATCCGTCGTAGATGCGCCCGGTGTCGCCCTCGCTGCAGGCCACGGTCACCTCGGCCTCGTGCGGAACACGGTCGGTGGCGTCCCCGCAGCCCACGACGGCCGGGATGCCCAGTTCGCGCGCGATGATGGCCGCGTGGCAGGTGCGGCCGCCGCGGTTGGTGACGATCGCCGCGGCGCGCTTCATCACCGGCTCCCAGTCGGGGTCGGTCATGTCGGTAATCAGGACGTCGCCCTCTTCGACTTCGTGGATCTCCTCGAGCGAGGTGATCACCCGGGCCTTGCCCTGGCCGATGCGCTGGCCGATGGCGCGGCCCTCGGCCAGCACGCTGCCGCTGGACTCGAGCTTGAAGCGCTCCATGGACTGACCGGCGCGGCTCTTGACGGTCTCCGGCCGGGCCTGGAGGATGAACAGTTCCCCGGTCTCGCCGTCCTTGCCCCACTCGATGTCCATCGGGCGGCCGTAGTGG
Organism: uncultured Wenzhouxiangella sp.; assembly: GCA_964606365.1. Taxonomy (GTDB): domain Bacteria; phylum Pseudomonadota; class Gammaproteobacteria; order Xanthomonadales; family Wenzhouxiangellaceae; genus Wenzhouxiangella. The sequence goes on from CAZSGS010000403.1 coordinate 552, forward strand.
TCCTCGATGGTCAGCGCCATCTTCGCCAGCGCGGTCGCCTCGGTATCGGAGATCGAGAACTTCAGGCGATCGGCCTCCGGGGTGTCTTCGGTATGGACGCCGCCGCCGTCGCCGCTGCCGTAGATCATCCGGCTGGCCTTGGTGCCGATGGTGCGGCGCAGTACGGCCGGCTTGTCGGCGCGCAGGTTGGGCTTGAACAGATAGAACTCGTCCGGATTGACCGCGCCCTGGACGACCGATTCGCCCAGCCCGTAGCTGGACGTGATGAACACGACGTCGCGGTAGCCCGACTCGGTGTCGAGCGTGAAGAGCACGCCGGCGGCACCCGACCCGGCGCGCACCATCAGCTGAATGCCGGCCGACAGGGCGACATCGGCGTGGGCGAAGCCCTGGTGGACGCGGTAGGCGATGGCGCGATCGTTGTAGAGGCTGGCGAATACCTCGCGGATCTTCGCGAGCACGGCATCGATGCCGCAGACGTTGAGGAAGGTCTCCTGCTGGCCGGCGAAGGAAGCGTCGGGCAAGTCCTCGGCGGTGGCCGAAGAGCGCACGGCGACGGCCAGGTCGCTGCCGTAACGCGCCTGCATTCGTTCGTAGGCAGTGCGGATGGCCTGTTCGAGGTCGGCCGGGAGCGGCGTATCCATGATCCACTGCCGGATCTCGCCGCCGGTCCGGGCAAGCGCGCGGGTGTCGTCGGAATCCAGGGCATCGAGCGCTTCGCCGATGCGCCCGGCCAGGCCCGACTGCTCCAGAAACTCGCGAAAGGCCTCGGCCGTGGTCGCAAAACCGCCCGGCACGTTCACCTCCAGGTCACTGAGATGTTTGATCATTTCTCCCAGCGAGGCATTCTTTCCACCGACCTTGTCCAGGTCGCCCATACCAAGCTCTTCGAGCCAAAGGATATACTCGGACACTCGAACTCCCAACAGCGGCATCAATTGATCAGTCGCCTATTGTAACCGCCTGGAAACTTATGAAACGAACCGTATTCTTTATCTCCGACGGCACGGCAATCACCGCCGAAACCTTCGGCCACAGCCTGATGACGCAGTTCTCGACAGTCGAGTTTCGACAGGTCCGCCTGCCGTTCGTCGATACGCCGAGCAAGGCGCGCGACGCCGTTTCGCTGATCGATCGGGCGGCCGAGGCGGAGGAGGGCCAGCCGCCGATCGTGTTCAGCACCATCGTCGACACGGATGTCAGCGGTATCCTCGAGGAGTCGAAAGGCCACCTTTTCGACATGTTCGGCACCTTCATGAAGCCGCTCGAAAGCGCGCTCGGCGCGGCGCGTTCGCCGCGGATCGGGCAGGCCCACGGCATGGGCGACAGCCAGGGCTACGAAGATCGCATGGAGGCCACGAACTACGCCCTGACGCACGACGACGGCATTTCCAAGCGCCTCGATGACGCCGAGGTCATCCTGGTCGGCGTGTCGCGTTCCGGCAAGACGCCGACCTGTCTCTACATGGCCATGCATTTCGGCATCAAGGCGGCCAACTATCCCCTGACCGAGGAAGACCTCGAGCAGTCGCGGCTGCCGGGGTTTCTGCGCCAGCACAAGCAAAAGCTCTTCGGCTTGAGCATCGACCCCGAGCGCCTGTCGCAGATCCGCGAAACGCGGCGGCCGGGCAGTCGCTATGCCTCGCTCAAGCAGTGCCGCTACGAGGTCGAGGCGGCCGAAGCCATGCTGCGTGCAGAAGGCGTTTCGTCCCTGTCGTCCACCGAGGCTTCCGTGGAAGAGCTGGCCAGCCGAATCCTGCTCGAGTTGGGCCTCAATCGGGAAATGCGCTGAAACATCAGTGGATTGCGCTGTCAGCCGATTTGCGGGGGTGGCAGTTTTTCGCCACTGTGATATTCTCGCCGGCCATGCTTACGACGACCCACCAACTCCAGCCTTCGAGCCGCATTCTGGCGCGCAGGCTGCCGGAACTGCACAGCGCGCTCTACCGTGCGCTCAACGTGCTGTTGCCGGACGCGCTGGCCGAAAGCGATCACCTCGTTTCCCAGCTGGGTTCGGGCCCCGAGTTGTACCTGGAAGTCATCGAGCGTCACCCCTACCATGCGTACAGTCGCTCTTACAAAAAACGCTGCATCGACCCGCGATTTTGTGCGG
>CAZSGS010000404.1:0-2636 GCA_964606365.1 uncultured Wenzhouxiangella sp.
GCTGGTTCGGCAACCGAAGGATATGCAGGCCGGACCAGCCGCGACGGATCAGGGACAAGCCGTCGGACTTCTTCGACATACCGCAGCGTAGCTGCCCTCAAACCCTTGCAGATGCCGAACCAGCCAACGCCGACCAACGGCCGGCCTTACCAACCGCCACCACCACCGCCGCCTCCGCCGCCGCCGGAGGAACCACCCCCGCCGCCGCCGGAGCTCGATCCCGGCGCGGTCGAAGCCGATGCGGTGGCGCTGGCCAGGCCCGAACCCAGGGCCGTGCCCAGTCCCGCGGCAGTGAAGCCGCCGTCGCTCATGGTCGCCGGGTACCAGTGCCTCGACTGGACGCTGCCCGCCTGCGCCGCCGCCTCGATCTCGGCGGCGAAGCGCCCGGCCCAGGTATCGGCGGCGTCGAGGGCCACGGCGTAGGGCAGCAGGCGCTCGAACTCCTCGAACGTCTGCGGCGGCGCCTGCTCGTGCCGCGCCTCGAGCTCCTCGCGTTCGGCCACCGTCAGGTACAGGCGCAGCCCCTCGATCTGGTCGAGCAGCTTGCGCCCGCGCAGGGTCGGTGCGCGCATCCAGCTCCAGAAGAGGCCATTGACCGCGGCGATCGCGATCACGATCAAGCCCGGCAGCCAGCCGATCATCTGCACAAAGATACCCAGCACCACAACGCTCCCGGCCGCGAATGGAATGCTGAAGGCCGTCATCAGAATCGCGCCGAGCAGCCCGGTCACGCCCTTGAGGTCGCGCCAGGTGCGGTAGACGCGCATCACCAGCACGGCCGTGCCGATATTCCAGATCGTCTGGTGCAGTGCGAGAAATCCGGCGATGAATTTCTGATCGCCGGGCAGGCTGAGCACCATGCCGAGCAGCGTGGCAACCGATACGACGATGCCGGGAAGCACCCACCAGCGGTTGAGCTTGAAATAGCGCCCCTCCATCCGGCCCGAAAGCGCCTTTTCGTGGGCCTTCAGCGCCGCCCGGATCTCGGCGTGGTTGCTCTGCTTGAACACCATTCGCTCGCCCGGCGCTTCGAGCAGCTTCGACAGCAGCTTGCCTTCGGTCGCCGACTCCGTCTCGCCCTCGAGACGCTCGGCCACGTAGTCGTCGTCGTCCTTGTCGAGCTTGATGGCGCCCTTGACCGCCAGGCTCACCAGGGCGGCGGCCAGGCAGGTCTTGTCGTAACCCATCCGCCATACATAGCGCAGCATGGCCGGCGAATATCCTTCGGGCGGGTCGTAACGCGGATAGATCGCACCGCCGTCGGGGTCGCGCCCCACCCGTGACCAGGCGAACAGGTACCACAGCACGATCACGATCGTGCCGACGGTTCCGATCACCGCCACGCGGTTGTCCTGCAGCTGCTTTTTGCGCTTCTCGGCGGTACTCGGCTCGCGCACCAGGCCCTTGGGAAAGCCCACGACCACGGTCAGGCCTTCATTGGGCGCCAGGCGCCGCGTCGTCTCGAAACGCACCCGGCGCGGGCCGACCACCTCGCTGACCGCGTCGCCGCCGGTCTCGCCCTGGCGGCCGGTGTAGGCGTCCAGCCTCAATTCGTCGCGCGAAGCGCCCGGCGGCAGGGTCACGACCGCGCTGGCGCGATCGATCGGAAAGCCCCAGGCGTTGCCGGTCACGTTCCAGTACAGCTCGTCGAAGTCCTCGAAGAAACCGACATGCCAGTCAGTCCTGTAGACCAGGGTGTAGGTATGCTCGCCCGGCTCGAGCCTGCGGCCTTCGCTGCCCATGTAGATGCGCACGCCGTTGTCGATCGACTCGACGCGCCGATCTTCGATCTCGCCGTTGCGGCGCAGGCTGACCAGTTCGAAGGGCACCGTCGTGCGCTGGCCGCCACGCTCCTCGTAGCGCGTCGGAAAATCGCGGTAGATGCCGCGCCGGATGTCGCGGCCCTCGGCATTCACCGTGATCTTCTCGGTCACTTCCATTTCGCCCGAGCGCTGCACCTCGATTTCGCTGGCGAATTCGACGATGCGCTCTTCGGCAGCCGCCGCCATGGGCAGCAACAGAAGCGCGAGCAGAAACTCCCTCATGAAAAAAACCTCAGTCTGTCTGTTTCGGATTCAACAGCCCGGCGATCTGCGGCGCGGATCGTGCCTCGATCTCGGCGCTGAAAAAGGTCGCCTCCTCGAAGCCCAGCAGCCGGGCCACCAGAACGTCAGGAAACTGCTGGATTCTCGTATTGAGTTCCCGCACGGCGCCGTTGTAGAAACGCCGCGCGTGCGAGAGCAGATCCTCGGTCGCCACCAGCTCGCGGGTCAGCTGCTGGAAATTCTCGGTTGCCTTCAGTTCCGGATAGTCCTCGGCCAGCAACAGCAGCCGACCCAGCCCGGCGGCCAGCGCCACTTCGGCGCCCGCCATGGCCTGCGCCTGCTGCTTGCCTTCCGCTTCCCTTGCACGCGAGCGCAGCGCCGTGACTTCCTCGAGCACTCGCTGCTCGTGCCCGCTGTAGGCCTTCACCGCCTCCACCAGCTGCGGCACCAGGTCGTGCCGGCGCTGCAGCTGCACGTCGATATCGGCAAACCCGTTGCGCACCAGGTTGCGCGCACGCACCAGCCGGTTGAAGACCACGATCCCCCAAACCAGCAGGGCGACATGAACGGCAATCAGGATTCCCTCGATCA
>CAZSGS010000405.1:0-2627 GCA_964606365.1 uncultured Wenzhouxiangella sp.
GCAGAACTGACGCGCCGTCCAGCAAACGCCGCCACCGACGAGCGCATGGCGAGTGCCGAGCAGCAAATGACCGGGCACCGGGTGCTCAACGGCCTGCAGATGCTCCTGCTCGTGGCCGGACTGGTCAGCCCCCGACCGAAGAGCGGATTCGCCGACTGTTCTCGCTGACCGGCGAGGGCGATCCGCATGGGCGCGAGCCGCGCGGCTTCGTACCGGCCCGGACTCGACGAACTCGATCCCCTGCCCCGCCATCGGCGCCTGTGGCCCTGAGGCCAAACGGGCCCCGCCGGGAGCGGTAACATGGCGTTTTGGAAAACCGCCTGCGGGAGCACAGCAGCATGACCGAACCCCTGTTTCGTGACGACGCCTACCGCCGCGAGTGCACCGCCCGCGTTCTTGCCGCCGACGAGACTGGCGTCGTGCTCGACCAAACCGTCTTCTATGCCCGCGGCGGCGGCCAGCCGGGCGACACCGGCCACCTGACGTTCGACGGTGGCTCAGCCGAAGTCATCGACACCCGCTATGGCCAGGACGGGGCAATCGTGCACCTGCTCTCCGAAGACGCGGCGCGACCTGCGCCGGGGGCGGAAGTCCGGGCCGTTATCGACTGGCCGCGACGCCACCGCCTGATGCGCATGCACACCTGCCTGCACCTGCTTTCGGCCGTGCTGCCCTACCCCGTGACCGGCGGCCAGGTCGAGGACGGCCGCGGCCGGCTCGACTTCGATCTGGCCGAACCGCCCGACCGGGAACGCGTGGCCTCCGAACTCAACGCCCTGATCGAAGCCGATCACCCGGTGCGATCGCGCTGGATCGACGAAAGCGAGCTCGATGCGCGTCCCGAGCTGGTCAAGACGCTGTCGGTCCGTCCGCCGCGGGGGGTTGGCCGAATCCGGCTGGTCGAGATTCCCGGCGTGGACCTGCAGCCCTGCGGCGGCACCCACGTATCAGCCACCGGCGAAATCGGTCCGGTGCGGGTGCGCAAGATCGAAAAGAAGGGCCGCCAGAACCGGCGCGTCAAGCTCAGCCTGGACGAGTAAGAACCGGCAGCGGGGGATGAATCGATGAACGAACCCGGTATCGAAGACTGGTCATTCGCCTGCCCGTGCTGCGGCGAACCCAACGATGTGTTCATCGATCCCGACGAACGCGGCCAGGTGGTGGTGGTGGACTGCCGGGTCTGTTGCCGCCCGATCGAGATCGCGCTGCCGCTGGATCCGGACGAAACACCGGCCGTGCGGGCCGAAGATCAGTGATGGGGGCCGGCAGAACCCCGGATTGCTGTTCTTTTCCCGCTCTCAGGCAATGTTGCGCTCGGCAGCGTCCACCTCTGCGAGGCCCAGATTGCGGCACAGGGCCGTTGACGCCTTCCAGCGATTGAGCGTGTAGAAATGGATGCCGGGCGCGCCGCCTTCGAGCAGGCGCCGGCAGAGCCTGGTGACCACTTCTTCACCGAAAGCGCGCAGCGACGCCATGTCCCCGGCCTGTTCCCAGGCCTCGATACGCTTGGCGATCCACAGCGGGATCTCGGCGCCGCACATGCGCGAAAAGCGCGCCAGGCCCGAGTAGTTGGTGATCGGCATGATGCCGGGCACGATCGGGATGTCCACGCCGGCGCCCCGGGCGTCGTCGACGAAGCGGAAGTAACTCTCGGCGCTGAAGAAGTACTGCGTAATGGCGCCGTCGGCCCCGGCTTCGACCTTGGCGCGGAAATGCTCGATATCGCTGTCGGGCGTCTTCGACTCGGGATGGTGCTCGGGGTAGCAGGCCACTTCGATGTGGAAGCGATCGCCGTAGTGCTCGCGAATGAAGCGCACGAGATCCACGGCGTGGTCGAACACGCCGGAGCCGCCACCCGACGGCCGATCGCCTCTGAGCACGACGAGTCGATCGATGCCGTTGTCGCGATAGTCGTCGAGCAGGTCGCGGATGCTGTCGATGCCCTCGGACATGCAGGAGATGTGCGGCGCGGCCGGCACGCCGGTCGTCTCGGCGATGTTGCGCACCGTCTCGAAGGTTCGCGTGCGCGTCGAGCCGCCGGCGCCGAAGGTCACCGACATGTAGGCCGGACCGAGCGCGGCCAGCCGGTCACGCGAGCGTTCAAACGTTTCCTGCTGTTGCTCGTTCTTCGGCGGGAAGAATTCGAAGCTGAGTTGGGGATCACTCATAAGGTTTCAGGTTTCAGGTTTCAGAGTTCAGGTTTCAGGGCGGGCTCCGGTCCAGATCTCCTGAAACCTGAACCCTGAACCCTGAAACCGTTTTTTCCTCAATACCGGTAGTGCTCCGGCTTGTACGGTCCTTCAACCTGTACGCCGATGTAGTCGGCCTGCTCGGGCTTCAGTTCGGTCAGCCGGGCACCGACGCGATCCAGGTGCAAGCGCGCTACCTTTTCGTCAAGGTGCTTGGGCAGCACGTAGACCTGGTTCTCGTAGCGGTCGCCGTGCTTGTAGAGCTCGATCTGCGCCAGGGTCTGGTTGGTGAAGGAATTCGACATCACGAAGCTCGGGTGCCCCGTGGCGCAGCCGAGGTTCACCAGGCGACCGCGGGCGAGCAGGATGATCTTCCTGCCGTCGGGGAAGGTGATGTGGTCGACCTGCGGCTTGATCTCGTCCCAGTCGTACTTCTCG
>CAZSGS010000406.1:0-1370 GCA_964606365.1 uncultured Wenzhouxiangella sp.
CCGAGAGCGTTCGCGAAACGGTCTCGATGGTCAGCCCCAGGTAGTTGGCGATATCGCGCCGGTCCATCGACAGTCGGAACAAGTCCGGGTCGAGCTGGCGTCGCTCGAAGCGGCGCGAGAGGCTGAGCAGGAACAGCGCGACGCGCGTGCGGGCATCCAGCCGTCCGACGACCAGCAGCAGCTTGCGTGCCTCGCCCATTTCCTCGGCCAGCAGTCGCAGCATGACCTGGTTGAGCCTCGGACTCTCGCCGAGCATCTTCTGGAAGTCCGCCACCGGGATCTCGCACAGGCGGCATTCCTCCAGTGCCACGGCCGAACCGGCGTGCCGGCCGGTGGAAAAGGCATCCAGGCCGATCACGTCGCCGGGCAGGTAGAAACCGGTCACCAGTTCATCACCGTCGCGCGAGATCTCGAAGGCCTTGATCGAGCCCGAGCGCAGCACCGCGAGCTGCCGGGCGGCCTGGCCGCCGTGGTGCAAGTGGACGTTACGGCCCACGCCCTGGCGTCTCCGGATCACGCCGTGGAGTCGTTCGCGCGCTTCCGGTTCGATGTCCTGCGCGAAGCACAGGCTGAAGAGCACGCAGTCGTTGCAGGACTCCTCGCGCCTGTCGAGATCGGTGCCTTCGCCGGTTGGGCTCATGGCATCGCCTAAACGATACGCGAGAAGCGCCCGCGCGACTGGCTGGCGGGCGCCAGGTAGGCGTCGAAGGTCCGGGCGATCGCGCGCAGGAACAACAGGCCGTTCGGCGTGACCTGCAGGCCCGTATCGGTGAGGGCGATCAGGCCGTCGTCGGCCAGCGGCCGCAGGTGCTCCAGCTCGTCGGCGAAGTAGCGACGGAAGATCAGCTGGTAGTCCCGCTCGATGTCGCGATAGATCAACTCGCCGTTGCACATGATGCGCTCGATGATGTCGCCGCGAATGCGGTCGTCGGTGTTGCGCGTGAGGCCGCGGGCGGTCGGCAGGCGGCCCTCGATCAGCGATACCGTCCAGTCCTCGAGCTTGCGGTGGTTCTGCGCGAAGCTGTCGCCGACCTGGCTGATCGCGCTGGGGCCGAAGCTGATCAGGTCCAGCCCGCCGTGGGTCGAGTACCCCTGGAAGTTGCGCACCATGGTGCCGCTGCGCTTGGCCTTGACGAGCGAGTCGTCGGGTCGCGCGAAATGATCCATGCCGATGAACTCGTAGCCGGCGTCGAGCAGGCGCGAGAGGCTGTTGCGAAAGACCGCCAGCTTGGTGGTCGGCGTCGGCATCTGCTCGATGTCGATCTGGCGCTGGGCCTTGAACAGGTGCGGCAGGTGGGCGTAGTTGAACAGCGAGATGCGGTCGGGGTTCATGCTGATGATCAACTCGATCGTGCGCGAGAATCCGGTGG
>CAZSGS010000406.1:1380-2620 GCA_964606365.1 uncultured Wenzhouxiangella sp.
GCCGTAGATCAGATCCACGCTGATGGAATCGAAGCCCACGCCCCGCGCCGCGCCGATGACCGAACCCACCATGGCCGTGTCGTGGATCCGATTGACGGCCGTCTGCACCGCCGGATCGAGGTCTTGCACGCCGACCGAAACACGGTTGAAACCGATGTTCTTCAGCTCCCGGATACCGGCCGGGTCGATCGTTCGCGGATCGATCTCCAGGCCCATTTCGGCATCGGCCGCGAAGTGGAAATGCGTGCGCAGCAGGGCCATCAGCTGGCCGATCTGGTCGGTGCGCAGGAAGGTGGGCGTGCCGCCGCCGAGATGGAGCTGGCGCACCGGCCGGTCGCTGTCGAAGCGCGGCGCGACGAGCCTGAGTTCCTTCTCCAGGTGAACCAGGAACTCCTGGCCGGCCGTGGCCGGGCGCGTGATCACGCGGTTGCAGGCGCAGTAGAAGCACGGGCTGGCGCAGAAGGGCACGTGAACGTAGACGGACAGATCGGCCGGAATCGGCAGTCGGTTGCTCTCGGCGATGGCGGCCTCGAAGCGCGACGCGCCGAAATCGTCGCTGAACTGCACGGCGGTCGGATAGGAGGTGTAGCGTGGGCCTTCGCCGCCGTATTTCTCGATCAGCTCGGTGTCGATCGTGGGGCGCATGAGTTCTGACATGGTCTTCTTGCCGCAAGCGGTCGTCTGGACTTGGGCGCCAGATTAGCCGCGGCGCGAGGGCCTCGAATTGACCATCGTCAAAAAGCGCCGGATTCGACGAACGCAGCATCTCGGGTCCCGCCCACCCTGGTGCTTCTGGTACATTCGACGGCCCTGATTCAACCGATGTCGGAGTCTGCCCGTGATTGCCTACCGCCTGTTTGCCCTCACGCTCGTGCTGCTGTTGCCGTGCCCGCTCGCGTTGGCCGAGGACGAAAAGCCCGAACCCGTGGCGATCGAGGATGTGCTCTCGCTCGGCCCCCTGCCGGTCGATGTCGGGTTGATGGAAAAAACCGGTCACGGCGACAAGCTTCGCCGTGCGCTCGTCGGCCAGATCGGCGAGGGCACCCTGCCGCGCCCGGGTCGGTCCGTGGCGGCCTTCGGGCACGACAGCGAGTGGCGTGCGGTCGCCCCCGCCCGGTCCGGCGAAGCCGGGGAGCTGCAGTTGTGGTGGTTCCAGCTCGAAGCGCGGCGGTTCGTGCGCGGCCACCTGACCGTGGAGGGCCTTCAAGAAGCGGCCGTCTACGTCGACGGGACGAAAGTC
>CAZSGS010000407.1:0-2619 GCA_964606365.1 uncultured Wenzhouxiangella sp.
CGCATCGGTTCTCCGCCTGGCGCCCAGCTTGGCCAGGTCAATCCTGAATCAGGCTCGGGAGCGGTCACCAAGGAATCGGCTGCTCCCGAAGTTCTTTGAGCGCCCACGCCCTGGACGCGCCCTTCATCCCGCGCTGAGCCAGATTGGCCGCCTTCAGCATTAGAGATTCGGCGGGTGCGAGAGCGATAGTAGCGGTGCCCATACCCCGGGAGTCCGGTCTGAGCCGCAACTGGCAATTGTCGCTGTCATGAGAGGATTCCCAAAGGCTCGTGGATATGTGGCCCGCCGATGCATTTGATTTACTCACTCTATTGAGTAAAAATACTCAATACTATGAGTAAATCAGAAAAGCCGTTTCAGCGATCGCAAGCCCCGGAGCTTTTCCGTCGCCTGACAGAGGCCCGGCGGTGGATTCAGATCGTCACGGGTGCGCGTCAAGTGGGCAAGACGACACTTGTTCAGCAGGTGACCGAGGAGCTGGCCTTGCCGGTCCGATTCGCCAGCGCCGACGAGCCCTCTCTGAGGGACCGCGATTGGCTGGTATCCCAGTGGGAGGCGGCCCGCTTCGAGCTGGCTGAGGCTGGCGGGATTCTCGTCATTGACGAGATTCAGAAGGTCGAGCAGTGGTCCGAGGTCGTCAAGCGGCTGTGGGACGAGGACAGCCGCAAGGAGCGCCCGCTCAAGGTGGTGCTGTTGGGTTCGGCGCCGCTGTTGCTTCAGCAGGGCCTAACCGAGAGCCTCGCGGGACGCTTTGAGACGCTTCACCTGCCGCACTGGTCCTTTTCGGAGATGCGCCAGGCTTTCGATTTTTCCCTGCAAGACTATCTGTACTACGGCGGCTACCCCGGTGCTGCGCCTCTGGCCGGTGAGCCGGAGCGCTGGCGCCGCTACATTCTGGATGCGCTGGTTGAAACCACGATTGCCCGCGACGTCTTGCTGCTGACCCGGGTCGACAAACCGGTGTTGATGCGTCGTCTGCTTGAGCTCGGTTGCCGATTCTCAGGGCAGGTGCTGTCCTACACCAAGATGCTGGGGCAACTGCAAGACGCCGGTAACACCACGACGCTGGCCCACTACCTGGAACTGCTCGAGGCGGCCGGCATGCTCACTGGCCTGCAGAAGTACGCCGGCAACTTTTTGCGCAAGCGCGGGTCCAGCCCGAAACTGCAGGTATTCAACACCGGGCTGATGACCGCCATGTCCGGTCTGAGTCCGGAGCAGGCCCGCGCCGACGGCGAATTCTACGGTCGACTGGTGGAGTCGGCGATCGGCGCCTGCCTGGTCAATGAGGCCGCGCGTGGCGTCTGCGAACTGTACTACTGGCGCCAGGGCGACCGGGAAGTGGATTTCGTCGTGCGGGTCGGGCAACGCCTGTACGCCATCGAAGTCAAGAGCAGCACCCGGCGCGACGCCCTGTCGGGAATGGCTGCTTTCCGAAAGGCCTTCGAGCCGGACCGAAGCCTGCTGGTTGGTGCTGACGGTATCGACCTGGAGCAGTTTCTTTCACGCCCACTAGAAGACTGGATTGATTCGTGACCATGAAGACAATGAAAACAAAAAAGCCCACGAAAATCATGGGCTTTTTGCGGTCTGTCGGTCTGGATTCGATGGTGGGCGATGCTGGTTAGTCGTCTCCAGTGCCCGGTTGCGGCGTTCGAAACCCGGCTTGGGGGCCAACCTAGGCTTTGAGCTACCCGGCGGGGGGTGCCGGGGCCCCGGTTGGTACAACGGTTTAGCGGTGCCCGTTCGCGAAAGCCGTTCGGAGCGGCGTGAAACCGGCAAAAATGTAGATACATGTGTTGACACGTAGCCCCAAGGCAGCTAATGTAACCCCCTAATCAGCTACAACCGTCAGCGAGAGGTTAACCATGCAGAGCCAAATCAAGCGTTGGGGAAACAGCGCGGCTGTCCGACTTTCCAGCAAGATTATGGCCCAGGCGAAACTGGACGTCTCCAGCCCCGTCACCATTGATGTGAAGGGGGGAAAGATTGTGATTGAGCCTGCGGAAAACGCGACACGCAAGGTCAATCTTCCGTTTTCGGAAGCTGATTTGCTGAAAGGGCTCGATGCACACGGGGTTCATGCAGATGAGCTGGCCCAACCCACTTCAACTGAAATGGGGGGTTGATGGTTCAGTACGTCCCTGATCGAAACGATATTATCTGGCTGGACTTTGAGCCCACCAAAGGGAAAGAGGTTGGTAAATACCGGCCAGCCCTCGTACTGTCGTCCAAACAGTACAACAAGCAAACCGGTCTCCTGATTTGCTGCCCAATTAGCACTAGCATTCGAGGTGCAGCCACTGAAGCTACCGTTGATAATCTGGATAACCCTTCTGTAGTGGCCGCAAGCCTCATCCAAACGCTATCCTGGAAAAATAGAAAAGCTGCCTTCATCACAAAAGCCGAAAACGGTGTGATGGATCAGGTGCTGGTCCGCCTTATCCCCCTGATCGGGGCGGATCGTGTGATCGAGAAATTCATCGAGTAGTGGACTTGCCTCGCTTCATGGACACGTTGAGCACTCACCAAAGGGTCCGCAACAACTATGCGGACAAGAGGTGCATCAGACGAAGCGATTCGCGCAGCTTATCTGAGCGCTACTCAGCGAGCGGGTGG
>CAZSGS010000408.1:0-2615 GCA_964606365.1 uncultured Wenzhouxiangella sp.
AAGACGTTCACCGGGCAGGGCCGGACCATCGCCAGGCAGGCGCTGGTGGCGGCCATGGTGCCCCTGGCGCTGGCACTCGTGATTGCGCTGGTCGTCTTCCAGCTCATGCGCGACCATGCCGAACTCTCGCGCCAGATCGAGCGGACCAGTACCAGTCTGACCCTGAGCCAGCAGATGCTGGTCAACGTGCTGGACGCGCAGACCGGCGTGCGCGGTTTCGTCATCACCGGTGACGAAGCTTTCCTGGCGCCGTACCGACAGGCCGTGGACGCACAGGCATCGACCCTGGCGCAGGGGCGGCGGGCCTGGGAAGAGGGCTCGAAGGAGCGTCAGCTACTCGATCGCTTCTCGACGCGCTTCTCGGAATATCGCGAGGAGGTCGCCCAGCCCGCCATCGCGCTTGAACGCCGGGTCCTGGCCGGCGGTTCGGAGGGTGATGCTGCAGCACGCGAGCTGGAATCGATCGTGGCCGGGGGGCGGGACAAGGCGATGGTCGACGAAATGAAGCGGCTCGCACGCGGGCTGATCGAAGACGTGCGTGAGCGCGTCGCCGCGCACACCGAACAGGCCCGGGTGCGCCAGCGCAACGCCCAGCTGGTCGCCATCGTCGGGGCCCCGCTGGCGGTGCTGCTGGGTATGCTGCTGTTTGCCGCGGTGATCGGACGCGTTCGCGGCGGCCTGCGCAGTCTCGCCGATGCCGCAGACCGGGTGGCGCTGGGCGACTTCTCCCAGCAGATCAACCTGGACGACAGTCGGGAGCTGGCCCGGGTTTCCGACGGCTTCAACCGGATGGCCGAGCGGCTGGCCCAGCGCCGGCAGCAGAGCGACCTGCTCGACCGCCTGACCCGGGCCCTGCAGGGCTGCCAGGACTCTGAAGAGGCCTTCGGCGTGGCCGAGGGCTACGTGTCGCGCATGTTGTCGAGCACACGCGGCGCCGTCAGCTTGTATCGGGCTTCGAGGGATCATCTGAACACGGCTTTTGCCTGGCCTGCCGAAGTGGAGCCGGGCGCGGGCGATGAGGTCTTCGATCCGGAGGATTGCCTGTCGCTGCGCTCGGGATACAGTTACCGGTTTCGAACGCAGGAAGGCGATCCCCCCTGCCGGCACTTTCCCCTTCGAGATGCGACTCAGGGGCTGTGCATTCCGATGATGGATCGCGGCGAGGTGCTCGGCGTGTTGAGCTTGAGCGCGCGCGAGGGCTCGGAAGTCGACGAGCAGACCCGGCAGCTCGCCACCGTCCTGGCCGAAACCCTGTCGCTGAGCGTCGGCAATCTGCGCTTGCGCGAGGCCTTGCGAGATCAGTCCATCCGAGACCCCCTCACCGGTCTCTACAACCGCCGTTTCCTGGATGAAACGCTCGAGCGCGAACTGTCCCGCAGCAGCCGGACGGGTCATCCCCTCTCGCTGATCGTCTTCGACATCGACCACTTCAAGCGATTCAACGACAACTGGGGCCACGATGCCGGCGATGCGGTACTCGTTACCCTCTCCAACGCCATGCGCGAGCAGGCGCGCGACATGGACATGGTGTGCCGCCTCGGCGGCGAGGAGTTTCTCGCCGTGCTGCCGAGATCCTCGGTCGCGGACGCCGTGCAAGTGGCGGAACGTATGCGGGCGATCGCCGCCGAACTGGTTCTGCGCCATCGCGGCCAGCCGCTCGAAGGAGTCACGATCTCGCTGGGCGTGGCCGCGTTTCCGGAACATGCCGACCAATCGGACGCGCTGATCAAGGCCGCCGACCAGGCGCTCTACCGCGCCAAGCGGGAAGGCCGGAATCGAGTCGAGAAGGCCCGCAGTTAAACCGGCATTCGTCCGCATCGGTCGGTGGTCGTCACCCGGTCGCAATACGGGCGCGTTCGTGTCGATCGCGCCGGGCCGTTCCCGTGTCGATGAAAGGCGGTATTGTTGCCAAACGCCACCACCTTTCCGGCAATTGGCCGATTTCTTGCATGACAGCGAGGAAGTGCGATCTGCGCCGCTTCGGATCGAGAGGTATTTGCAGGCCGTGACATCAACCAAGGAGTGTCCGCGTGACTGAGCTGTTGATGCTGGACGTTCGAACCCTGGCATTCGCCTCGAGCGTGAGCGGCTTTTTGATGGCGGTCACGATGGCCGGCATCTTTGCCGCCGGCATGCGTTCGCGCGCGCTGATCGACTGGGCGATCGCGGGGCTCGGCTACGGCAGCGGCTACCTGCTGGGTCACATTCTGCAGACCCTGGAGGTGCCGGTGCCGCCCTGGATGGCGGCCTCGCTGGCCAACGCGCTCATCGGGTTCGGGCACGGCATGGTGCTGGTCGGTGTCCAGCGCTATCTCGGCTACCCGCCCTGGATGCGGACGGTGCTGGCGCTGTTCGCGGTGATGTTCCTGTCGGTGTTCGTCGTGCCGGAATTGCGCGAGAGTCTGCGCTGGCGCGTCGTCCTGCAGTCCGGCTTCTACGTCGCGCTCGGCTTCTACGCCGGGTGGCTGCTGTGGCGGGTGCGACGGCCGGGCATGCGCCGATTCCACCGCGCCGCCGCGTCCGTTCTCCTGGTCTACGCGTTGCTTCTGGGTGCGCGTTTCGTCTACGCACTGATCAGCCCGGCGCTGACGACCTCCTTCGTTCAGGACCCCTTC
>CAZSGS010000409.1:0-2611 GCA_964606365.1 uncultured Wenzhouxiangella sp.
GGCCATGACCAGGTACTCGGCGGCGAGTTCGAGGCGCATCTCCGTCATCATCTCGATGTAGCCGGTGTACTGGCGCGTGATCTCGGCGATGGGGATATCGAGAATGTCCAGGTTCTGCCGCCGGATCAGGTACAGCAGCAGGTCAAGCGGACCTTCGAAGGCCTCCAGGAATACCTCGAGGGCATCGGGCGGAATGTAGAGGTCGTCGGGCAGTTTCAGAACGGGGGCGCCCTGCACGATGGCAAAGGGCATTTCCTCCTGGTGGGCCCGGCTGTCCGCAGTCTCGCTCATGGGATGCAAGTGTAGCGGTTTCCGCCCGTCGGGGTGGGGCCGATGTGGGCGCGGGACGATGCCCGCGCTTGCGCATGCCGATACAATGCGGGGCAGTCACTTGCCGGAGAACGCGATGCTCTACATGATTGTCGGACGCGATGCCGAGGACGGACTGTCGCGACGCGGTGCCGCCCGCGATTCCCACCTGGCCCGGATCAATGCGCTGCTCGACGAGGGGCGTCTCGTGCTGGCCGGGCCATTGCCGAAGATCGATGCCGCCGATCCCGGTCCGGCCGGATTCGCGGGCTCGCTCATCGTGGCGGAGTTCGACAGTCTGGTCGCGGCGCGTGAGTGGGCGGCCTCCGACCCCTACATCCACTGCGGCGCCTGGACGGAAACCGAAGTCCACCCCTTCAAGCAGGTGCTGCCGTGAACGAACGCATCGCGATGATTCGCCAGCGACTGGAGGAGCGGCTGCATCCCGAAGAGCTCGAGATCGTCGACGAATCGCACCTGCACATCGGCCATGCGGGCGCGCGTGACGGCCGCGGGCACTTCCGGGTGCGGATCGTCGGCGACGTGTTCGCGGGGCTTCCACGACTGGCCCGGCATCGGCGCGTATACGCCGCCGTCGGTGATCTGATGCAGACCGATATCCACGCGCTCAACATAGAGGCACTTTCGAGAAATGAAATCTAAATATCTGATATTGCTTGTTTCTATCCTGCTGGTTGCTTGCGGCGACAGCGGGAACGGCCCCCAGTCGACGGATGAGGACACGGTTGTGCTCGTGGAGGTCGACGGGACCCCGGTGACCTTGACCATGCTCGAACGCGCGATGGAATCCCGCGGCGTCGAGGAATCCGATCACGAAGCCATGCGCGAGCTGCTCGATGAGTTGATTCGCATGCAGGCGGTGGCCAACGCCGCCCGGCAGGAAGGGCTGACCGAGGACCCGGAGGTTCGCGCCGAGTTGAGGCTCGGCGAGATGCAGTCGCTGTTCCAGCACTATCTCGATCGCAGTGGTCAGTCCGGATCGATCTCCGAACAGGATCTGCGCGATGTCTACGAGGCCCAGCTGGAGCGCTCGGGCGATACCCAGTATCGTATCGAGATCATCGGGTTCAACGAACAGGCGCGTGCCTTGCAGGCCATCGAGCGTCTGCGCGAGGGAGAGCTGACTGTTTCCGAACTCCGGGCCGAGGCCAGCGCACAAGGGCTTCGGGTCGACGAGCCGGGCTGGATCGATCGCAGCCAGGTACCCGAGGATTTCGCCAATGCCCTGGTCGAGACGTCGACGGGCGAGGTCGTGCCGGAGCCCCTGCAGAATGGTCAGGGCTGGTTCCTGGTGCACGTGGCCGACAAGCGTGAGCTGCAGGTGCCCGAATTTGAAGAGGTGCGCGAGGGTATCGAGCGCTCACTTCGGCAAGAGCAGCGCAAGGCGCTGGTCGACTCGCTCTATGATCAGGCCGACATCACGCCGATGCTGCCGCTGGAGGAGGCCGAGCCCGAGACAGAAGAGTAGTAGGCCGTCCGTCGAAAACCGAAGTGCGTCAGGGCAGTTCCACGCGTTGCGGTGGCTGCCAGCCCTCGGCCCTGTGTTCTACCACGACGGTGGTATAGATGCCGCCGCGAACGTTGAACTCGGCGCTCAGGCGCATGAAACGCGGCTGGACGGCTTCGACCAGGTCGGCGAGAATGCGGTTCGTGACCGCCTCGTGGAACGCGCCTTCGTCGCGGAAACTCCACACGTAGCCCTTGAGCGCCTTGAGTTCCACGCACTCGGCCTCCGGTACGTACTCGATCAGCAGCTCGGCGAAGTCCGGCTGGCCGGTCTTCGGGCACAGGCAGGTAAACTCGGGTACGCGGATGCGAATGGTATAATCCCGCGCCGGCTGCGGGTTGGGGAAGGTCTCCAGGTTTCTGCTGGGTTCGATGGCCATTTCGGTCGGCTTCCTGACGTTCAAAGCGCGTACATTACAACAACTCCAAACAAGACTCTGTCTCGATGCGATTGACCGCAATGAAACTGTCCGGCTTCAAGTCATTCGTGGAGCCGACCACCGTACAGTTCCCCTCCAACCTGATGGGCATCGTCGGGCCGAACGGCTGCGGCAAGTCCAATATCATTGACGCGGTCCGCTGGGTGATGGGCGAGACTTCGGCGCGCCAGCTTCGCGGCGAGTCGATGAGCGACGTGATCTTTTCCGGTTCGAGCTCGCGCAAGCCGGTGGCCACGGCCACGGTGGAGTTGATCTTCGACAACAGCGACGGCCGGGCCGGGGGCGAGTACGCCGACTACAACGAGATCTCGGTCAAGCGCCAGGTCACGCGCGAC
>CAZSGS010000410.1:0-2600 GCA_964606365.1 uncultured Wenzhouxiangella sp.
AAGTCCCAGGACCAAGACATAACGCTACCGTCTGCATCGCTTGAGGTATCGCTAAACGTGCAAGCGAAATCGGTACAGCTCAAGCCAAAATCGGCCACCGGTGCAATATTTTGCGTCTCACCGATAATAACCCGGTAACGCAGGTAGACGGTGTTGTCGCCTTCTGCGTCGGCAGACCAGATCCATTGCGCGTGACTGCCTGACGGGAATCCCGAGACCTGCGTTTCCCACGGCGAGATACCGTAGCTACCATAGCTAGTCGCATTCGACCAGCCGCTGTCATCGAAGCCCGTGTTGGTCCAACCGCTCTGCTCAAGCGTGCTCACTTTCCAGCTGCTATCGCTCACCGCTGATCCGCTATCCCAAGAAAGGCTGGCGAGAAACGCCGCTACACCACCAGCATCCATACCTTTCACAGCGATAACGTTCTCGCCACTTTGCAGCGGCACCGTGTAGCTGCTCGCCACTTTCCAGTCGCTGGAGCTGCCCAGTAGTTGACCGTTGAGGTAAACCTCGTCGGCATTGTCAGTGCTGAGCACTAGACTCAGTTCCGCCGCACTGGTGCCACCGCCATCGCTGACCGACACCGTCTGGCTGCTGCTGTTAGTCGCACCGTCATCGTCGGTGACCGTCAGCGTCACGCTGTAGCTGCCGCCGGCGCTGTAGCTGTGACTGGAGTTCTGGATGGTCGCACTATTGCCGTCGCCAAAGTCCCAAGCCCAACTCACAAGACTGCCGTCGCTATCGCTGGAGCTGTCAGTGAAGCTGCAGCTGAGTCCGACGCAAACGAAGTCGAAGTTCGCGGTTGGCGACGTATTCAAACCGGTCGCCACGGAGCCGGAGATGAAGTACTGGCCCTGGCTCCCGTAGCTGGAGTAGTTGCCGCTGCCCACCGGCGAGATGGCTAGGAAGTAGCTGCCTGCGCTCACCGTGGTGGCGATGCTCGCGTTGGTGTCAGATGTGGGGTCGGACTGAGCCAGGACATTGCCGTCGGCATCGAGCAGACGGGCCATGATGTCGAGGTTGGCGCCGCGCTTGCTGGTGCGATAAAACGCTTGCCAGGCGGGATTGACGATTAGCTCGACCATGCCTCCGGACGTCTCGAAGCTAAAGTAGTCTTCGTCACCGGGGCCGTCGATGACGCCCTTGTTCTCCAGATACAGGTTGTGCGGGTCGAGTTCGGGATCGCTGACCAGGACCTCGCCGTTGCTTTCGACGACCAATGGCGTCGCGGTTGTGGTCGAGCCGCCGTGGTCGTCGAAGATCCAGTTCAGCTTGGAGCCGATGATCGCGAGATCGTCTTGGGTGTTGTTGGCTCCGGCGTACTCGCCCTTGCTCCATTGGGTGACGTTGTTGTAGTAGCTGTTGCCCATGATGGGCGCCCAGGAGGTGTAGCCGCTGCCGTGGCCCTGGTAGTACTCGGCGCTGCTGGTGCCGTCGTGCGAGAGGCCGAGGTTGTGGCCGAACTCGTGGCTGCTGGCCTCGGCGATGTAGGTGGTGACGTTGGAGAGGTTTTGGTAATAGACCAGGGCCGGTGAGTATTTGGTTGGATAGTCGCTGCGCCCCCAGACGCCGACATAGGCGACGCCGCCGGCCCAGTTGTAAGGCATGGCGGCGCCGTTGGCATCGGTCTTCCCGGTGATGAGGATTCGCCCGGTGTTGGCATCGAAGCTGGCGGGCTCTTCGGTGGTGACGTCGATATCGAAGGTGGCGTAATCCTCGGCCACGCGATGCCAGATCTCGGCGATGGCTGCGCGCTCGGTGGTGTTGAAGGTCTGGGGATTACCATCGAGATCGAAGGGGCGCGCGTAGAGGGGATCGGCGTCGCTGTTCCAGGCGGTGCCGGTGATGATATGACCGTCGAAGTCGAGGTAGACGGTGTTGATGGCGCCTGGGCGGCTGTGGAGGTTGAAGGCGTCGTCGACCGCTGCCGTCGCGGGCTCAAAACCTGTATCGTCTGTGTTCGACGCAGGCTCGTTCTCGGCGGCGGGCATGGGCAGTACGGAGTCGACATAGAGCACAGCGCCTTCCTCGTCGATCTCCAGCGATTCGAGGTCAGCCGCAGGGAAATCGAAGCGGTGCAGCCAGTCGAGTGCGCGCTCCCGAGCAGGTGTTGGAAGGGTCTCCAGTTTAGCTCGCGTGCGCCCGGGTGGGAGGTCGCGGATGTTGAACGGATGGTTCTCGCCAAACATGCCTTTGACCGCGTCAGGCGGCCCGGGCTGGGCAACAGCGGTGCTGAGCACGCATGAGATGGCGATGACAGTAACAGCACTCGTCAGGTTGCGGAACATGAGAACTCCCCGGTCGACGGTTCTGAATTGGCGACACCCTGTGGTGTTCGCCTTCTTGTTGCTCAACTATCGTTCAGATCGGGGGGGACTTGAGCCCTAATTTGTCCAAGATGTGATGGAGTTCCGCGTAACGCGGGCGGGTGGTGCAAAACTGTGACGTGGTTCCTAGCGCGGGTCGCCGAGCATGGCCTTGAGATGATCGAGTATGAGCCCGCCGTCGGCCATGACATAGCCTTCGCGCGGGCCGTAGCCTTGGATGTTTCACCAAGGTATGCCTGGGCCTGGTAGCCAACGAAGGCCAATTTGGCA
>CAZSGS010000411.1:0-943 GCA_964606365.1 uncultured Wenzhouxiangella sp.
GCCACCGAGGCCGAGATCGGCTACCGCGCACCTGCCGGTCGCCGCCTGCTCGACTTCGCCTGGCGCCGGCCGACACTGGTCTACCTGGGCCTGGTCTTCGCGCTCAGCTGCGCGGCGCTGGCCCTGCCGGCGGCCTACCTGGTCGACCGGCAGACGACGAGCGTTGCCGGCGCTATCGTCATGGCGTTGCTGCTGGTGCCGGGACTGGGCCTGGGGGTCACGCTGGCCAACGGCTTGCTGACCCGCCTCGTCCCGCCCCGAACGCTGGCCCGCCTGGATTTCGAGTCCGGCATTGCGCCGGACTACCGCACTGCGGTGGCGGTGCCGGTCATCTTCGCCGGGCCCGAGGATGTCGACCACGCGTTCGATCGACTCGAAGTGAACTACCTCGCCAACGAGGATCCCGAGCTGGTCTGGGTGCTGCTGGGTGACCTGCACGACGCCGACGCACAGTCGCTGGAAACGGATGCAGCCATCCTGACACGCGCCCGCGAGCACGTCGAGCGGCTGTCGCAGCAGTATCCCGGATCCGATTTCCTGTTCCTGTGCCGAGCGCGCGAGTACAACGAGCGCGAGGGATGCTGGATGGGCCGTGAGCGCAAGCGCGGCAAGCTGGTGGACTTCAACCGGCTGCTCGCCGACCACGGCGAGTCGGCCTTCACCACCGTGTTCGGCAAGCGCGACCGGCTCGCGAACGTGCGTTTCGTGATCACGCTCGACGCCGATACCCGCCTGCCGCCGGGGGCGGCACGGCGACTGGTGGGCACGCTGGCCCATCCCCTG
Source organism: uncultured Wenzhouxiangella sp. (assembly GCA_964606365.1). Lineage (GTDB taxonomy): Bacteria > Pseudomonadota > Gammaproteobacteria > Xanthomonadales > Wenzhouxiangellaceae > Wenzhouxiangella. The sequence goes on from CAZSGS010000411.1 coordinate 784, forward strand.
AGCCGGGCCGATGTCGACGCCGAAGGGCAGACGCTCCGGGCCGGTTACAGCATCATCCAGCCGCGCGTCGAGATCGACCCCGATACCACCCGGAACACCGTCTTCACCCGGGTGTTTTCGGGCGACTCGACCGTCGACCTCTACACGCACGCCAGCTCGG
>CAZSGS010000411.1:953-2564 GCA_964606365.1 uncultured Wenzhouxiangella sp.
TCGGCGAGGGCATCTTCGCCGGCAAGGGCATCTACGACTGGCGCGCCATGGACGCCATGCTCGCAGGGCGCATCCCCGACAACTGTCTGCTCAGCCACGACCTGTTCGAGGGCATCTTCGCGCGCGTCGGACTGGCGACCGATATCGTGCTCATGGAGCAGTTCCCGCCCAGCGTCATTGCCTGGACGCGACGCCAGCACCGCTGGGTGCGCGGCGACTGGCAGCTGCTGCCCTGGCTCAGGCGCCGCGTCCGGGGTGCCGACGGCGGGCGTCGGCGCAACCGGCTGTCGGTGATCCACCGCTGGATGATCATCGACAACCTGCGCCGAAGCGTGCAGCCGCCGGTCATGCTGCTGCTGATCCTGCTCGGTTTGAGCGGCCTGGTTCCGGGAAGCGCCATCCTGTGGTCGCTCGTCTTCCTCCTGCTGCCGGCCGCCGGGTTGCTGAGCGAGGCACTCGGCTTCCTGACCCGGATCGTCACCGCCCCGCGCTCGGCCCCGCTGGCGATTCGTCCCGGACTGCGCGGCCTGCGGCTACAGGCGCAGCACTGGCTGCTGACGCTGGTTCTGCTCCCCTACCAGAGCATGACGATCGTCGACGCGATCGTTCGGACCCTGCTCAGGCTCTATCTGACCCGGCGCCATCTGCTGGAGTGGACCACGGCGGCGCACGTGCACCGCAACCTGGGACGGGCGCGCCAGCGCCTCTGGCGCGAGCTGTGGCCATGCCCGGCCCTCGGCCTGCTGGTGATCGCCGGCGGCGCGTTCTTCCAGCAGGCCGCGCTGACCGTTGCCGGTCCGATCGGGCTGGTTTGGCTGTTCGCGCCGCTGATCGTGGAATTCATCGATCGCCCGCGCGAGCGCAAGGCGTACCGGCCGGATCCGGCCGCGGAGCGCCTGCTGCGCCGGGTCGCGCGACGAACCTGGCTGTTCTTCGACCGCTTCGTGGGCCCCGACACGCACTGGCTGCCGCCGGACAACTACCAGGAAGACCCCAAGGTCGTGCTCGCGGCGCGGACCTCGCCGACCAACATGGGTATGGCGTTGAACGCTGCCGTTGCGGCCCACGACTTCGGCTGGATCGATCCGATCACGCTGACGGCCTGGCTGCGCAACTGCATGGAGGGCATGGCCCAGCTCGATCGCTACCGGGGCCACTGGTTCAACTGGTACGAGATCCGCGATCTCGAAAAACTGCACCCGGTGTACGTATCGACGGTCGACAGCGGCAACCTGGCCGCTTCGCTGATCACGCTGGCGCGCTCGCTCGAGGCGCTGGCCAGCCAGCCGTTGCCGCTCACGCGCCTGACCCGGGGACTGGCCGACACCCTCGACCTGATCGAGCGAACCGTGCGGCCGCTGACCCGTGGAGCGCCGCGCCATCACGGGCTGACCGATTGGCTCGACCGCATCGACACCCAGTATCGCCAGGCGCTCGAAGCCGGACCAGAGCAATGTCGAGAACTCCTGGACCAGTGGCACGAGCATCAGCTCGACGAACTGGCCGAAGCCATCATCGAGCTGGCCGAGGACGAAAAGCTCGATCTCAGCGTCGACGTCATTTCCGAGCTCAGGGTGTGGATGACGCAGCTGATCGAGCAGGTGCGCCAGG
>CAZSGS010000412.1:0-2563 GCA_964606365.1 uncultured Wenzhouxiangella sp.
ACCAGTGACGAAGACAGCAATTGCGTGCCGACCAGTCTCAGGTGAAGGCGTCTGTTGCTTTCGTTGGTGCCGTGGAACTTGTCGCGCTCGTGCTGCTGGCCGCCGAAGACCTTGACCACCTGATGGCCGTTGACGGCTTCCTCCGTGATGTGGGTGACGTCGCCCATGGAATCCTGGATGTTGGTCGAGATGCGTCGGAAGTGGCGGCTGATGACGAAGGCGATGACCGCGATGACCGGCAGCAACAGCAACAGCGACAGCGTCAGCCGCCAGGACTGGATCAGCATCACGCCGAACAGGGCGACGACCGTCATGACATCGCGCGACACGCCGATGAGCGCCTTTGTGGCCGCCTCGGCAACCTGTTCGGTGTTGTAGGTCACCCGCGAGATCATCTGTCCGGAGGATTCGCGGTCGAAGTAAGCGGCCGGCAGTTCGAGATAACGGTCGAACAGCGCATTGCGTAGATCCGCGATCAGTTTCCGCCCGACCCACTGCATGCCGAATTCACCGCCGAAATTGCCGACGACGCGCAGGATCAGCGACAGGAAGACAAGCGCCGGCAACAGGTAGTTGAACTCCGGTTTTGGGTTGGCGATCGTGTCGTCGATGAGTGGTCGCAGCAGGTAGAAGAAGAGCCCCTGCCCGGCGGCGTCGAGGGCGACCGCCAGCAACGCCAGGCCGAAGATCAGGCGGTGCGCTAGGACCATGCCCAGCAGGCGACGATAGACCTGACCGCCGGTCATGCCGGTCGAGTCCGTCATTCCGACTCTCCCTCGACGGCGGCGATGCTCACCCGGCGGATGCCTTCGGCGGCAGCCGAATCGAGGACTCGCACCACAAGCCGATGCGGCGCCTCCGCATCGGCGCGAATGACCAGCACGGCTTCGGGGTTCTCGCGAAAGCGCTCCGCGATGGCGGCCTGCACGGTAGCCTTTCGCTCGTCGACCAGTTGATCGTCGCCGACGAACAGCCGGCCGTCATCGGTGACGATGAACTCGACGATCTCCGGTACGGATTCGGTCTCTGCCGTGCTGGCCTCCGGGAGGTCCAGGCGTAGCAGGGCCTGGCGCTCGAAGGTGGTCGAGACCATGAAAAAAATGAGCAGGAGAAACACCACGTCGATCAGCGACGTCAGATTGATTTCCGGCTCCTCGTATTCTTCCTTCTGGAGTTTCATGGCCGTTGCTGTCAGCCGGCTGCCTGCGGGCGCTTGTGCTCGATGGCCTGCAGCAACTCCAGCGCCTGCTGCTCCATCTCGACGACATAGGCGCGCACCAGGCCGCGGAAGTAGCGATAGAAGAAATAGCTGGGAATGGCCACGGTCAGGCCCGCGGCGGTGGTGATCAGCGCCTGCGAGATCCCGCCGGCCAGCTGACCCGGATCACCCACCCCGTGAACCATGATGGCCGAGAAAACCTCGATCATGCCGATGACCGTACCCAGCAGCCCCAGAAGCGGCGTGATACCCGCGATCGTGCCGAGCGTGTTCAGAAACCGTTCGAGTTCGTGGACGACGTGTCGGCCGGTGTCCTCGACCGAATCCTTGATCACCTCGCGCTCGCGCCGGCGGTTGACCAGCGCCGCGGCCAGCACCCGACCGAGCGCCGAGCTGCGCTTGAGCTGTTCGATGTGCTGACGATCGAGTTCGCGCTGCGCCGCCCATTGCCGAACCCGGTCGAGAATGCCGGCCGGCAGCACGCGCTTGCGACGCAGGTTTACAAAGCGTTCGATGATGATGGCAGCGGCGATGATGGAGCAGGCCAGGATGGGCACCATCAGCCATCCACCCGCGACGACAATTTCGAGCATGTCCGGAGTCTGTCCCGACGGTTGGCGTATTCAGCGCGCATGATAACGGGTTTGACATGCGCTCGTCGCGCCGGCTTACGGGCAGCCGGCGCGAGGCTTCCAGAAGCGTGGCCTGAGCGTGGCCATCGACCGGATCAACGGTTCGCCCGAAGGTCTCAGCAGCACGCGCACGGCGCCGCAGCGGCCCGTGGACAGCCAGTCGATGCCGAGCGATCCGAGCCGATCGCGCGTTTCACGGTGGACACGACCGAATCGGTCGTGACGGGCGACCGAGGCCAGCGCCAGCCGCGGCCGCACCGCCGACAGGAACGGCGTGCTGCTGCCTTTCCGGTGCCCACCGGCGGGCAATTGAAGAACATCGCTCGGCGGCCCGTCCCAGCGCGCGATCAGGCGCGCCTCGACATCGGCATCGATGCCGCCGGTCAGAAGCAGCGAACCACCCGGGCCGGCGATGTGCAGCACACAGGATGAATTGCCGCCGAGGTCCGGCAGACCCTGGCTTGGGTGGAGGAACCGGAAGCGATAGCCCCCCGAGGCCCAGCCTTCGCCCGCCACGCAGGGTCGCGCCCGCTCGATACCGCTGCCGTACACGGTCGTAGCCGGGCCGCGGACGGACGCCAGCCCGCCGGCATGGCCGCGGTGATCGTGCGACACGACAACCCGATCGAGCCCCTGGAGACGCAGCCGTTGCATGGCGTCGGGCAGAATCCCCGAAATGGCGTCGCCGCCCTCCCCGTCCCCCGGGCCGGTA
>CAZSGS010000413.1:0-2562 GCA_964606365.1 uncultured Wenzhouxiangella sp.
GGCGATCTCTATGTGCAGATTGCCGTGAAGGAGCATCCCTCGATTACATGCTCGATCGCGCCGATTGATTAGCATTTGTTAATATATGGCCGACCCAACAGCGGAATGCATATTATGTCGCGCGTGACCGTTATCGGATCCGGATTCGCCGCCCTGACCGCGGTGCGCCATTTGCGCCGTGCCGATTCCCGGCTGGGCATCGACGTGGTCAGCCCAGCAGCGGAACTGGTCTACTACCCGGGAACGATCTGGATTCCCACCGGCAAGCGCCAGCCCGACGACCTGGTCGTGCCGCTGGAGCGATTCTTCCGGCGCATGCGCGTCGATCATCACGCCACGCGCGTCACCGGCCTGTCCGAAGACGGTCGGACGGTGTACACCGAGTCCGGCGAAATCGGCAACGACGGGCTGCTCATCGCCTGCGGCGGCCAGTTCCTGAAAAAACTGCCGGGCATCGAGCACAGCTTCCTACCCTGCGGCGGACCGCAGGAAATCGCCCGCCTGCGTGATCGACTGCAGGCGATGGAATCGGGCTCGATCGCGTTCGGCTTCGCCGGCAACCCGAAGGAGCCCTCGGCCATGCGCGGCGGGCCGGTATTCGAGTTCATGTTCGGAATCGATACCTGGCTTCGCCGGCAGGGCCGGCGCGATCAATTCACCCTGCACTTCTTCAGTCCGGCCGAGAAGCCGGGCCAGCGCCTGGGCGGCAAGGCCGTCGATCGCCTGCTCGACGAGATGCGCAAGCGCGGCATCCGGACCCACCTGGGCCGCAAACCCAAGCGCTTCAGCCCCGACGGCGTGGAGACGGAGTCCGGGTCTTTCGCGGCGGACCTGATTCTTTTCATGCCCGGCATGACCGGCAACGACTGGTTCGACGACACCCCGCTGCCGCGTTCCGACGGCGGCATGATCCGCGCCGACGAGCACTGTCGGGTCGGCGGCTTCGAACGCGTTTACGTCGCCGGCGACGCCGGCTCTTTCCCCGGTCCCGGCTGGATGCCCAAACAGGCGCACATGGCCGACCTGCAGGCCGAAGCGGCGGCGAAGAACCTGCTCGCCGAACGAGCCGGCATGCCGGTCGAGGCGACCTTCAAGAGCGAGTTGATGTGCATCGTCGACCTCTACGACCGCGGCATTCTGGTCACGCGCAGCGAAAGCGGCAATCGTGTGCTGCCCCCGCTTCGGGCCATGCACTGGCTCAAGCGCCTGTTCGAGTGGCGCTACCTGCGGCAGTATCGCTGACCTGCACCAAGGGACAATGGTCGGGCACGACGATTTCCGGCAGACTGCAATGAAGCCCGGAACCCGCCTTGCACCATGCTTCGAAATCTCTCGATCCTGCTGCTGCTCGCCGCCGCGCCCGCATTCGCCGACGGCCTGATTGTCGACAAACGCGAGTTCGTCAGCGAAGACTTCACGACCTTCGGCGGCGAAACCATCCCCGAAGTCCGCGTCGGCTGGGAAGCCTATGGCGAGCTCAACGAGGCGCGCGACAACGTCGTCCTGGTCACCCACTACTTCTCGGGGAGTTCTCACGCAGCCGGGCGCTACCACCCCGACGACCCGGAGCCGGGCTATTGGGATGCGGTGATCGGCCCGGGCAAGGCGATCGACACCGACCGCTACTACGTCATCAGCGTCGACACCCTGGTCAACGCCAACGTCCACGACCGGCACGTCATCACCACCGGCCCGGCCAGCATCGATCCGGCCACCGGCGAACCCTGGGGGCTGGACTTTCCGGTGGTGACCATTCGCGACTTCGTCGAAGTGCAGCGCCTGCTGCTCGACTCCCTCGACATCGATCGCCTGCACGCCGTGATCGGCGCTTCCATGGGCTCGATGCAGGCGCTGGAGTGGGCGGTGACCTACCCCGAACGCGTCGAGCGCATGATCTCGGTCATCGGCACCGCACGGTCCGGCCCGTGGGAAGTCGCGCTGATCGACAGCTGGACGCGACCGATCCGTCTCGACCCCCGCTGGAACGGCGGCGACTACTACGACGGCAGCCGTCCGCTCGACGGCCTGACCACCAGCCTCATGCTGATCACCCAGAACGCGCTGCACCCGGACTTCTTCGACGGGCAGTTTCCGGAACACGACAACCTGCCCAAAGCGGCTCTGGCCGGCATCGAGGGCGAATTCGCCGTCACCAAGTGGCTACGGCAGCGTGCCCGATCGAGAGCGGAAGTCACCGACGCCAACCATCTGCTCTACCTCGCCCGCGCCAGCCAGTTGTTCATTGCCGGCCACGGCGGCGACCTGGATGCCGCGCTCGAACGGGTGCAGGCCCGCAGCCTGTTCCTGCCCGCCAAGGGCGATTTGCTGCTGCGGCCGGAACTGGCAAAGACCGCCCACGAAAAGCTCCTCGGGGCCGACCGCGAGACGCAGCTGATGACGCTCGACGGTCCGATGGGACACCTCAACGGCGTCGTCGGGCTGGGTCAGGCGGCCGACACGCTCCGGAAATTCCTGAACGAACCGTGATTTCTGCCGCCCGGCTCACATAGAATCGGGTGCGGCACGATTCGTGCAACCTGATTGGCCATGGACACCGAACAC
>CAZSGS010000414.1:0-2561 GCA_964606365.1 uncultured Wenzhouxiangella sp.
GTAGGTCGGGGTCGCATCCCCGACGGACGACGGTCCGGATCCGTACACGCGTTAGCTACGCGTGATCAAATTCTCTAACGTCGACCGTCGGGGACGCGGCCCCGACCTACGCGGGTTTCGATACGCGCCCCGGGAACCCTCAGTGCTTGAGCAGCTTCTCGAGGTAGTGGATATTGGTCCCGCCCTCGCGGAAGCCGGAGTCGCGCATCAGGCGCTGATGCAGGGGAATATTGGTCACCACCCCCTTGAGCACGACCTCGTCGAGCGCCACGCGCATGCGCTCGATGGCCGCCTCGCGCGTCTCGCCGTAGGTGATCAGCTTGCCGATCATCGAGTCGTAGTTCGGCGGCACCTTGTAGCCGTCATAGATATGCGAATCGACGCGCACGCCCGGCCCGCCCGGTGAGTGGAAAGCCTCGATCGTGCCCGGGCGGGGAATGAACTTTTCGGGATCCTCGGCGTTGATGCGGCACTCGATCGCGTGTCCCTTGATGATCACCTCGTCCTGGCTGAACGGCAGCGGCTCGCCGGCGGCAGCCAGAATCTGGGCGCGGATCAGGTCCAGGCCGGTCACGCACTCGGTCACGGGATGCTCGACCTGGATGCGCGTGTTCATCTCGATGAAGTAGAACTCGCCGTCCTCGTAGAGAAATTCGAACGTCCCGGCGCCGAGGTAGCCGATTCGCCTGCACGCGTCAGTGCAGATGCGGCCGATGCGGTCGCGCTGCTCCTCGGTAATGCCCGGTGCAGGCGCCTCCTCGATCACCTTCTGATGGCGACGCTGCATCGAGCAGTCGCGCTCGCCGAGGTGGACGGCGTTGCCGTGAGAATCGGACAGCACCTGGATCTCGACATGGCGCGGATTGGTCAGGAACTTCTCCATGTAGACCGTCGAATCACCGAAACCGGACCGCGCCTCCTGGCGGGTCAGGTTGATCGACTTGATCAGGTCTTCAGCGTTGTCGACCACGCGCATGCCGCGCCCACCGCCGCCGGCAGCGGCCTTGATCAGCACGGGGTAGCCGATCTCGTCGGCCAGCTTGCGCGAACGACGCTCATCGTCGTTGAGCGGCCCGTTGGATCCCGGCACGCACGGCACGCCGGCCTGGCGCATCGCGTTGATGGCCGACACCTTGTCGCCCATCAGGCGGATGGTTTCCGCCCGCGGGCCGATGAAGGTGAAACCGGATTCTTCCACGCGTTCGGCGAAATCGGCATTCTCGGCCAGGAAACCGTAGCCGGGATGAACCGCTTCGGCGTCGGTGACCTCCATGGCCGCGATGATCGCCGGCACGTTCAGGTAACTCTGGTTGGCCGGGGCCGGGCCGATACAGACCGATTCGTCGGCCATACCGACGTGCTTGAGGTTGCGATCGACCGTTGAATGAACGGCCACGGTGCGGATGCCCATGGCGTGACAGGCGCGCAGGATGCGCAGCGCAATCTCGCCCCGGTTGGCGATGAGTACTTTCTTGAATGGCGCCATGTCGCGTCAGGCCTTGCGGATCACGAAAAGCGGTTCGTCGAACTCGACCGGCTGGCCGTCCTCGACCAGCACCGCGACCACTTCGCCGCCGAACTCGGCCTCGATCTGGTTGAACATCTTCATTGCCTCGACCAGGCAAAGCGTGTCACCCGTACTTACCTTGCTACCGACCCGGACGAAGGCATCCGACTCCGGATTGGGTGACGAGTAAAACGTGCCGACCATGGGCGAACGCACGACCTCGCCCTCGGGCAGGGCATCGCCCGAGTCGGCTCCCTCGTCCTCGCCGCCCGGGCGCGGGGCATCCGCCTGGGGCGCCGGCTGCTGGGGTGGCGGTGCGGAGACCGGAATCTGCGCCGCCTGGGCGGCCGCCTGCTGTGCGTGGTGACGAATCAATCGCACCGACTCCTCACCCTCGTGAATCTCGATCTCGGCCAGCTCCGACTCCTCGAGCAGTTCGATCAGTTTCTTGATTTTTCTAAGGTCCATTGTCTGTCTCTATCCCGAAGCATTGATCTTGTTGATGACAGCCTGCAGCGCCAGAAGGTAGGAATCGGCGCCGAATCCCGCGACCACGCCCTCGGCCAGGTCGCTGAAGTGGGACCGGTGCCGAAACGGCTCGCGGCGGTGCGGGTTGCTCAGATGAATTTCGATAAACGGCAGGGCCACCGCCGCCAGCGCATCGCGGATGGCGACCGAGGTATGCGTGTAGGCGGCCGGATTGACGAGAATCCAGTCGGTGCCGTCGTCGGCCGCCGCCTGGATGCGCTCGACCAGCTCGTGCTCGGCATTGGACTGGAAAACCTGCAGGTCGATATCGTTGCGGGCCGCCAGACGCGCCAGACGGGCATTGATCTCCGCCAGGGTATCGCGACCGTAGACATCGGGCTCGCGCCGGCCGAGCAGGTTCAGATTGGGTCCGTGAACGACGAGAACGGCACTCATGCCGGCTCCTGCCATGAAAGAATCGCGAGTGTGCCGCATGCAGACGGAAATGTCCACACGTTCGGTGGAGTTCGGCGAAGATACGGTGGCGAATGGTGACTCGGGACTCGGGACTCGGGACTCGGGACTC
>CAZSGS010000415.1:0-921 GCA_964606365.1 uncultured Wenzhouxiangella sp.
GATGCCGTTGTCGCCGGCCAGGGCATTGGGGTCGCGAATGAACAGGGGATTGCCCTGCGTGACCGAACCCTTGAGATAGAAGTTTCCGCCCAGGTCGAGGCCGAATTCGACGCCCACGTCCTCGAGGCGGTTGAACGCGGTCGAAACCAGGCCGTAGCTTTCGAGGTGGCGGTCGTCCTGGCGCTCGAACTTCTCGAACTTGCCCAGCTTCAGGTAGCCGTCGAAGCCCTCGTCGGGCAGGGCCGGCGCGATTTCACGGCCCCAGCGCAGCCACAGCTGGTCGACGTCGACCTTGCTGTCGCCGGAGGTGGGATTGCGTTCGTGGCGGTCGATGAAGTCGGCCCTGGCGTGAGCGAGAAAGCGCTCGCCGTGGCTGATGTTGGCGATGAAGCTGATCAGCGAGAACTCCACGTGCCTGCCCGGCTCGACGGTTTCCATGAAGCCCTGTGTCTCGCCCGGCGGGAGCATGTCCGGCGTAAACGGGAAGTTCACCGGCACGCGGGTGGATTCGCTGTCGCGGTAATGCAGCCTGGCCTCGATCCCCAGGTCGATATCCCATTCCGACGGGTCTTCCTGGCCGTGAACCACGGTGGAGGCGGTGAGCAGGGCCGCAAGCGATAGTGCTCGTTCCAGTGGTACAAGTGTCGGGTTCACTGTGATTACCTCCCCGGTCATTCCCTCAGCCGTCGCGTCGTTGATGAACTGCTCCGTGGTCGGGGCATTCCCTGCCGGGCAATCGTACAACATCGGCGATCCCCGCCCGTTGACCCGCACCGGCCGGCCACCGGTGTTCGCGGGTCAGAGCTGTTCGGATGCGAAGTCGGCCAGGCGCGAACGCTCGCCGCGTCGGAGCGTGATGTGCCCGGCGTGCTGCCAGTGCTTGAAGCGATCCACCGCGAAGGTCAGCCCCGAGGTGGTCTC
>CAZSGS010000415.1:931-2549 GCA_964606365.1 uncultured Wenzhouxiangella sp.
AGCACGCGGCCGCGTGAATGCGCTGCGCCGCCTCGCGGCGGTGTGATGGCGGACGGCCTGGCGCCAGGCCGGACAGCCCCTGACGCCCGACCTGCAGGTCAAAGATTGCGCGAGGCGTAGTCGGCCAGCCGCGAGCGCTCGCCCCGCGTCAGGGTGATATGCCCGCTGTGGGTCCAGCTGCGGAAGCGGTCCACCACGAAGGTCAGCCCCGAGGTGGTCTCGGTCAGATAGGGCGTGTCGATCTGCTCGACGTTGCCCAGGCACACGATCTTGGTGCCCGGGCCGGCGCGGGTGATCAGGGTCTTCATCTGCTTGGGCGTGAGATTCTGCGCCTCGTCGATGATCAGGTAGCGGTTGAGAAAGGTGCGTCCGCGCATGAAATTCATCGAGCGAATCTTCACCCGCGAGGCCACCAGCTCGTTGGTGACCGCCCGTCCCCAGTCGCCCGCGCCCGTGTCGCTTTCGGTCAGCACCTCCAGGTTGTCGGTCAGCGCGCCCATCCAGGGCGTCATCTTCTCTTCCTCGGTGCCGGGCAGATAGCCGATTTCCTCGCCCACGGATACGGTGGCGCGGGTCATGATGATTTCCCGGTAGGTCTTGTCGTCGAGCGTCTGCGACAGGCCGGCGGCCAACGCGAGCAGCGTCTTGCCGGTGCCGGCCGTGCCCAGTAGCGTGACGAAATCGATTTCGGAATCCATCAGCAGGTTGAGCGCGAAGTTCTGCTCGGGATTACGGGCGTGGATGCCCCAGACGCCGTGCTTGGAGCGGCAATAATCGCGTGCGACCTCGAGCACCACGCCGTCGTTCGCTACTTGCCGGACGATGGCTTCCAGGCCGTTGTGGTCGTCGAGGCGCAGGCACTGGTTGGGAAACCACTCGTCGTCGGCGCTGCGGCCGATGCGGTAGAAAGTGCGCCCATCCTCGGTCCAGGAGTCGCGGGTGTCGCGTTCCTCCCAGAAGCGATTGTCGAGTTCGCGCACGCCGGAGTAGAGCAGGCTCAGGTCGTCGAGGGCGCGGTCGTTGTGGTAGTCCTCCGCCGTGATGCCGTGAATGGCCGCCTTGATGCGCAGGTTGATGTCCTTCGAGACCAGGATGACCTGCCGGTTTTCGTGACGATGCTCGAGGGTGAGTGCGGCGAGAAGAATCTCGTTGTCGGCCAGGCCGCGGTCGCCGATCAGCTCTTCGCCGTTGCCGAGGGGCTCGGTCTGGAAGTAAAGGCGGCCGGTGCCGACCTTCAGGCGCAGGCTCTCGGGCTCGCTCAGCGCCAGGCCCTCGTCGAGGGGTTCGTCACCGACCATCATCTGCCCGATGAAACGGCTGACCTGGCGCACGTTGCGCGCCACCTCGGAGACGCCCTTCTTCGCCCGGTCGAGCTCTTCGAGGACCATCATGGGCAGGAAGACATCGTGCTCGGCGAAGCGAAACAGCGCGGTGGGATCGTGCATCAGCACGTTGGTGTCGAGGATGTAGAGGCGCGGAAGCTCCGCCATGGCTAATGATCTCCGAAGAAAGTGGACAAGCCGGGCTCAGCCCAGCTCGCGAACGGCCGCGAGGACTTCCTCGACGTGTCCGGGCACCCGGACCTTGCGCCACTCGTGCACCAGTTGCGCGTTGGCGT
>CAZSGS010000416.1:0-2544 GCA_964606365.1 uncultured Wenzhouxiangella sp.
AGCCGGTGCAGCGCGGTCTGGTCGCACACGAGCTCTACATGGCGATCTACAAGGCGCTCAACGAGGCCGGCATCGAGATTCCCTTTCCGCAGCGCGACGTGTGGATGCGGGGCGGCGAGAGCGCTGACTGAATCTTCGAAGGGTGTATCCGGGCCTGCGGATCGGCTAATATCGTCCCCAAGCCGTGATCCGGGGCGCGTTGAACGGGGGGTTGCGGTATGGGGAGGTCGCGCGCCCGCCGACAGGTTGCACTGGTGACCTGCCTCGATGCCGGGGCCGCCAGGGTGGTGCTCCGAACCAGAACCACAGGGGGTGCCCGGGCATCCGAGGGAGCCGCTTTCATGCTCAATGCCGATCGTTTGCCGGCCCGAGTCGGCAGCAGGATACTTTTTGTCGTCGCCTTTCCGGCCCTGGTTCTGGCGCCGCATGCCGCAGCCCAGACCACCTGGACCTATACCCCGCCGCCGGTTCAGGTCGATGACAGCATCGACACGACCGGCAATCCATTGACCATCGATGTCACGACCGGCGGTGTCGCGAATTCGGGCGTGATCAGCGGCAGCGGATCGGTGACCAAGATCGGCCCGGGGTTGTTCGAGACAAACACGGTCAATCCGTTCAGCGGCGGATTGACGGTCGAGCAGGGGCGGTTCAGCCTGCTTTCGCCCGGCGCGATGCCCACGACGGCTCCGATCACCTTCGGCAGCGCTGCCGGCAGCGACGGATGATTGATGATGATCGGCGCCGATGCGCTGCTGCGGCTCAACGGTTTCCTGACCGTGGGCGAGGGCGGCGAGGGTTCCCTCAATATCAACGGTGGCGGGCGTGTCGAGGTCAAGGACGTCAACGTCGGCCTGACCGACTCGGCGACCGGCACGATCATACTCGAGGGGCCCGGTTCCGAACTGCGAGCCGACGGCGATCTCAACATCGGCAACGGCGGGACGGGCCACTTTACGGTTTCCGGCGGTGGGCAAGCCGTCAGCGCCCTGGCCGGCGGCGGGGTCGCCGGGATCGGGAACCACACCGGAACGGGCACGGTGACGGTCACCGGTGCCGGCTCCTCCTGGACCAGCAGCGATGTCTTCCATGTCGGCCGGGAGAGTACGGGCATCCTGAATGTGCTCGAGGGCGGCGTGGTCGAATTCCCGCTGGCCGACATCGGTTCCGCGGCCGGCGCCGCGGGCACGTTGAAGGTCGACGGGCCGGGCTCGCGTTTCCGCGCGACCGAAGACCCGGTCTATGTCGCCTTCGAGGGCGAGGCCACCGTCAATCTGAGCAATGGCGGCGCCTTGCACCATGATGCCGGCATCGGCGACCTGGTCCTGGCGGTCACGCCCGGCTCGGTCGCGGCGCTCAATATCGGCGTCGATCCCGACGGCTCCGACCCACTGGCACCGCCGGGGATTGTCGACGTCAGCGGTGTCGCCATTGGCAACGGCAGCGGCGAGATCAACTTCAACCACGCCGGCAGCGATTACTTCTTCACGCGCGATGGCAGCGCGAGCGGCGCGGCCATCCCGATCACCGGGGCTGGGGCGCTCAACGTGCTGGCCGGGCAGACCACCCTGATCGGTGAGCAGGTCTACTCGGGTCCGACGTCCTTGACCGGCGGTGTGCTGCGCATCGACGGCAGCGCCGCCAACAGCGATCTGATTCTTTCAGGAGGTGTGCTGGTGCCCGTCGGTTCCCCGGCACGCCTGGACCTGGCCAGCCTTGACTGGAACGACGGCATCGTGTCCATGCGCCTGGGCGCCGATACCGCGACCTCCGACCAGCTGCGGCTGGGCGGCGCCCTGCAGGGGGGAAGCGGTTTGCGGTTCGACTTCGCCGACAACGGCTGGGCCGACGGGCAGACCTACGACGTACTGACCTTCGGGTCGACCACGACTTCCCCCGCCAACTTCGCGACGGTGCCGTCGCCCGCCTATTCGGGCAGTTTCTCGATGGATGCCGGCACGCTGCAATTCACGCTGGCGATCAGCTTCTACTCGATCGGGGGGACGGTTTCCGGTCTGTCGGGTACCGGATTGGCGCTCGATCTCAACGGCCAGGAAACGCTGCCGGTCGCATCGGAGGGGTCGTTTCAGTTCGCTACGGAACTGGAGCAGGCTGCCGAGTACACCGTCACCGTGGCGACGCAGCCATCCGGACAGGTCTGCGATGTCGCCCGCGGCAGCGGCTCGGTGTCGGGCGACGATGTTGCCGACATCACCGTGAGCTGCATCGCGAGTGAGCAAGTTTTCAGCGATCGCTTCGAATTGAACTGACCCGACCAGCAAGCTCCCGGACTCGGTCCGGCCCGGCATCGGGCCGGTTCATTCAGACGAACAGGCCCATCACGTCGGCAAGCGCCACGTCGCGGGACTCGCCGCCGCGGCGGCGGTACTCGACAATGCCCTTGTCGAGTCCGCGCTCGCCGATGACCAGCTGGTGCGGGATGCCGATCAGCTCGGCGTCGGCGAACATCACGCCGGGGCGTAGCGGGCGGTCGTCCATCAGCACTTCCACGCCTGCGGCGGTGAGTTCCGCGTAGAGCTTTTC
>CAZSGS010000417.1:0-2531 GCA_964606365.1 uncultured Wenzhouxiangella sp.
GATGGCACCAAGGCCGAACACGGCCACCGTCGAGCCCGCCTCCACCTTGGCGGTATTGAGCACCGCACCGATGCCCGTGGTCACGCCGCAGCCCAGAAGGCAGATCTTGTCCAGCGGCGCTTCCTTCGACACCTTGGCCAGGGAGACTTCGGGCACGACGGTATAGCGGCTGAAAGTCGAGGTGCCCATGTAGTGATGCAGCATCCTGCCGCCGACGGAAAAACGCGAACTGCCGTCGGGCATGAGGCCCTTGCCCTGCGTGGCGCGTACGGCCTGACAGAGATTGGTTTTGCCCGAGGTGCAGAACCTGCACTTGCCGCACTCGGCCGTGTAGAGCGGAATCACGTGGTCGCCCTCGCGGACGCTGCTCACGCCCTCGCCCAATTCACGCACGATACCGGCGCCCTCGTGGCCGAGCACCGAGGGAAACAGGCCTTCGGGGTCGGCACCCGACAGCGTGTAGGCGTCGGTGTGGCAGACGCTGGTCGCCGCGATCTCGACCAGCACTTCGCCGGCGCGCGGTCCGGCAACATCGATCTCGGTCAGTTCGAGCGGCTTCCCGGCTTCCCGGGCGACGGCGGCGATCGATTTCATGGTGGTTGCTCCGATGCTTGTCTTCAAATATTAGAACATTCAAGGGTCAACACGTGGACCGAGGTCACGGTAGCATTCGGGCCTGAAGCGCGGCGTGCAAAGCGCCAGGAAGACCAGATCGTCTTCGCCGACGTTGGCGATGCGCTGGGCCAACCCGGGCTCGATGATCACCACGTCACCGGCCGATACCGGTTCCGGATCCCCGCGGCCGAGATCCACCCGGCCCTGCCCGGAAAGGATGACATAGCGCTCGGTGATGCCGTCGAGCGCGTGCCAGCGGGTGATACCACCCGGCGCGACCCGGGCGCGAGCGACGGAGAGCGCGGGGTCGTCGTCGCGGTTACTCAACTCGGTGATCCAGCAGCCTTCCCGAAACCAGTATTCTTCGCTGTCACGCGCGTATCGCATGGTCATGGCCCCTCTCCTTGAGGCGGTTGCGGAATCCACCGGCTGCCCAGGTTGTCCATCTGCCCGAGGATCCAGCCCTGGCGTGCTCGCAGGAACTCATCCGGCCGGTCGGGCCGCAGGCGCTTCGGCGCCGGCAGCACCGCGGCCAGCATGGCGGCTTCGGAGCGACCGAGGTCGGCGGCCGATTTCGCGAAATAGTGCCGGGCCGCTCGCTCGGCGCCGTAGATGCCGCTACCGAACTCGGCGATATTGAGATAGATCTCGAGCAGGCGATGCTTGGGCACGAACAGCTCCAGCGGCACGGTCAGCCCCGCCTCGAGGCCCTTGCGAAGCCAGTCCCGGCCCGGCCACAGGTAGAGGTTGCGCGCCAGCTGCTGCGTGATGGTACTGGCGCCGCGCAATCGCCCGCCGTCCAGGCGCGTATCGACGGCCTCCCGGATCTGCGCGATATCGAAACCGAAATGGCGGGGAAACTTCTGATCTTCCGAAGCGATGACGGCCAGCTTGAGGTGGTCGGAGATCGACTCGTAAGGCACCCATTGGTTGTGTATCGTGCGCCCGTTGCGCCACTGATCCAGCGCCATGTAGGCCGACGTCGTCGGATCGATCCAGCGCAGCGGCAGGGTCAGGCCCACGAGCAGCAGCAGGCCGAGCAATGCCAGCCGCAGAAGCCATTTGCCCAGCACTCGGGCAAGACGCCTCATCGTTCGCCCTGCTGGCGCAGGGTCGCGCACAAGCGGCGGAAATCGTCCCGGTGGAGTTGCTCGCGAAAGATACCGGTGGCGCGCGGCAGCCGCCGACCCGGGGTGCGCCAGCGGATGCCGACGAACAGCGGTGACACGAACGGCGCACCGCTCACCGCACCTTCCCGCCGCCTGGCGGAGGCGTCTTCGGTGCGTACACGCAGCCCGTCGACCTGAATGCGCTTGATCGTGGGTCTGCGCAACCTGTCAACCGCGAAGCCGCCCAGCGCGAGCGTTCCCACGGCAATCGGAATCTGCACGATAAGGGCAAGGCCGTTCAGCCAGGCGGCGGCAAAGCCGAGGATCGTCAGACCGCCCACGCAAGACGCCGCGACCGGGGCCGGACCAACCGGCCAGCGATCAGGATTGCGGACCGAAGTGTCGTGCACGGATGGTCTCGACGATGCGCTTGCAGTCGGGTTCGGGTTCGCTGCGCCCCAGCAACCACTCCCACAGCCGGTCGTCCTCGACTTCGAGCAGTCGATCGAACGAGCGCCGCAGATCCCCGTCGGCATCGCTCCAGCCCTGTTCCAGCCAGCCCGCGAGCATGACATCGAGCTCCTGCATTCCCCGCCGACAACGCCAGCGCAACCTTGATGGGGGCTGTTTCCGGGTCATGCCGCCATGACCGCGCCGCACCCGAGGGTTGCAGCCTCGAAGGACACGGGGATCACGAAGAAAGGCCCAAAAAATACCCGGTACGCTGCGTGCCCTTCGCGTTCTTCGTCGTTCAAACTCACGTTCAGCTAAAGGCCGCGCCGTGCCAGCATCATCTTCTTGATCTCG
>CAZSGS010000418.1:0-2529 GCA_964606365.1 uncultured Wenzhouxiangella sp.
CCGTCTTGATACGCGCATTCATGTGCGCATCGCAGGTCTTCACGCCAGCCTGGGGGCCGGTCAGGGAAACGGCCTCGTGGCCCAGGTCGTGAAGCGCCAGGCTCAGCATCGAGGCCGAGGCCTGCTCGCCGGCGGCGAGCAGCATGTCCAGCTCGCGATGCTCGGGATTCGAATTGAGCTTGCCGGCGCGCGCCAGCAACTGGCTGGTGGTCTTGCCCCGCGCCGAGACCACAACGACCACGGCCTTGCCTTCCTCGCGGCAGCGCGCCACGCGTTGGGCAACATTCCGAAGCTGGCCGTCTTCTGCAAGCGACGATCCGCCGAATTTTTGAACGATGATATCCATCTTTTCAGTCAACTTTGTATTTGAGTTAAAGTGTAAGGCTCTGAATCGAATCAGTTTTTATCAGGGTGCATCGGGGAAAGGGCGGAGCCCTCATCCTTCGTGTGCAGGATGTCGACCAACGCTTCCAACCCCTGGCTGAGCTCGTCGAGCTGGCCTTCGTGCAGGCGCGTCAGCGCATCGAGCAGCGCGCCTTGGGCCGGCAGCGGCGCGGTCGCCAGCAACTCCGCACCGTCGTCGGTCACGAACAGTTGCACGACGCGCTGGTCCGGGCCCTGTCGGGAACGGCGCAGCAGGCCCTTGCATTCGACCTTGTCGAGCAGGTTACTGGCCGTTGCCGGCTTGATCGACAGGCGGCGCGCAACCTCCGAAACGCTCATTCCGGGTTTGCGATCCACCTCCCACAGCGCCCACAACTGGGCGGCACTGAGACCGCACTGCCTCTCCACCCAGGCCGAATGGGCCTGCACGGCACGGACGGCGACGCGGAAATTCCGCACCACGCCCATCACGCGCGGATCATCGGGCTCGGTGACCAGGGGCGCGTCCACCGCCGTCTTGAGCGGCGGGTGCGAACCGTTGACCACGGTCTTGTCTGACTCTTTGGATCTCATTTGCGCCTAATTATATGCCAAAAACTAACTTTGTGGCTAACGATTTGCCGAAAAACTATTTGTTCCCTCTCTAACTGGCGGCGGATCAGGTCATTTCAAGGCGCGAGGCGGGCGTGGATTCGCCCTCAGGTTGCGCTGTCGATGCTCACCCGGTTGCGGCCGGCACCCTTGGCGGCGTAAAGCGCACGATCGGCGCGCTCGAGAAGCACGCGCGGCGCCACCGAACCGTCGGGAACCAGCGACGCGCCGCCGGCACTGATGGTAATCACATCGCCGATACCGCCGTGGGGGTGGGCCAGGCCGAGTGCTTCCACGTCGGCGCGCATGCGCTCGGCCAGCGTTCGCACGGACCCTGCATCGGTCTGCGGCAGGAGAATCACGAACTCCTCTCCCCCGTAGCGCGCGACCAGGTCACCGGGGCGATGGACCGCACTCAACAGCGCGGCGGCGACTTCGCGCAGGTAGTCGTCGCCCACCTGGTGTCCCTGGCTGTCGTTGAGCTGCTTGAAGTGATCGATATCGGCCATGACCAGCCCCAACGGCGACTGCTCGCGCCGCGCGATCGCCCATTCCCGCGCCAGTCGCTCCTCGAAATAGCCGCGGTTGGCCACGCCCGTCAGGCCATCGATGCGCGAACTGCGCTCGACCGTCTCCAGGGCCTGCTGCAACTGCTCGGTGCGCTCGCGCACCACGCTCGACAGGCGCTGCTCCCGGATCCGGAACTGCCGGACACTGAGCCGATAGACCAGCCAGGCCAGCACCAGCGCCGCGAGCACGGCGCTTATCCGGAACCAGGTCGTCTGCCACACGAACGGCTCCTGTACGACCGTCAGCGTGGCCGAATCGCTCGACCAGACGCCGTCGTTGTTGCTCGCGCGCACCTCGAAGCGGAACTCGCCCGGCGGCAGCCGCGTGTAATACGCCGTGCGTCGTCCCGCCACGTCCTGCCAATGACGGTCGTAGCCCGAAAGGCGGTAGCGAAAGCGCACCTCTCCCGGGGCGACCAGGCTCAGCGCGGTGTAGTGGACCTCCACGTTGTCGCTTCCCGGCGGCAGACGAACGGCCTCGTCCAGCGAAGGCCGGTCTCCGTCGACCTGGACTTGCTCGATGATCACCGGGGGTTCGACCCGATTGACGGGCAGCGAATCGGGATCGACCCGTACCAGCCCCGCCAGGCCCGGAAACCAGATCGCGCCGTCCGCACCGGTGGCCACAGACGGCTGGAACCCGCCCGCGAACTGGGCATTCCTCAAACCGTCGGCTTCGGTGAACAGCCGCGCATCCAGATCGACATCCTCGCCGTCGGCGAGCGCGAGCAAGTCCTCGCGGGCGGCGCGCACCAGGCCGCCGCCCCCGCTCAACCACAGGTTGCCCGACGCATCGGAGGCAATACCGTAGACGGATGCCTGCGGCAGGCCGTCGGCGACCGTGAAATGGTGAAAGACGCCGTCTCGATACAGGCTCAGCCCACTGTCGCGCGAACCGATCCACAGGTCGCCGCGCGCGTCCTCGTGGAAGGCATAGACGATATTTCCGGGCCCACCCGATTCGGGCGGATAGTTCTCGAAGGCG
>CAZSGS010000419.1:0-2526 GCA_964606365.1 uncultured Wenzhouxiangella sp.
GCGATTGGTGCGCAACGCATCGGCGCGCAGCCTCAGGTAACGGGCGAAGCTGTCGTTCTCGGCCAGTTCAGCGGCCCGTTCGAGCAACTCGGCCGCATCGGCCAGGCGCTCGGCGTAGTACTCGTTGTAGGGCTCGACGATGAGTTCACCGGCCTCATTGCGACGGATAAGCGTGTAGAGATCGTCCTTGCGCCTTTCTTCGAGGGCCTCGAACTCCGCGTCGGTCATGTCGGCCGGATAGAAGTTGGCCCCGGCCGGCTTGGTCCCGTAGCCCTCGACGAAGGGCCGGTTGCCGGCCAGGCGATCCCACGGCCCGTAGTTGACCAGGGCAAATTCGCGCGTGGCCTCATCGTCGATCTCCTCGAGCAGCGCGGCACGATCGCCGAAAGCCTGGTGCCAGAACAAATCGTCCATGATGCGGCTCGCATCGATGAGCACCGCCACCATTTCACGCTGGGCCTCACTGAGATGGTCCAGGTCGGCCTCGAGCGTGAACTCCGAATAAATGTCGGGCCTGGCTTCGGCAAGGTCCGCGGCTTCCGGGGCGGACTCACCCGCGGTCGCGTCGGCGGGCTGATCCGGCTCGGAAGCCGGTTCGGGGGAGGCGTCGGCGTCTGCCTGGCCAGACGCACTGTCCTCGCCGGAACCGCCACATGCGGCCAGGAAGAAACAGAACACCAGGGCGAAAATCGACTTGTTCATGGACCAGCCTCCATCGACTTGCGGGATTCAAGAGGGTCGCATTCTAACCCGTCGGCCGGCGGGCCGGTTTGCAACGAGTCGGCGGCCCTCGCATAATTGGCGGCCCGGCCAGAAACCGGGCCGGCCGGCGCCGTCCTTATCGCAGCCCGGGTATCGACAACCACAAACAGCGAAACCAGCGGATGCGGCAACGCTTTCACGTCACCATTTCGGATTATCGCGGCTCACGCCATTTCACGCTCGACCAACTCGTCCGACGCGTGATCGCCGGGGCCGGCATCGGGCTGGCCGCGATTCTCGTCGTCGGCAGCGTGAGCATCTTCCTGCTCTCCGGCCGGGTCGGAACACTCAACGGGCAGGTGGCAGAGCTCAGCTCGGAGAAGGCGGCCATTCGAGCCGACAAGCAGCGCCTGGTCGAGCAGCGCCGTGAGCTCGAAGGCGAAGTTCAGCGCCGCAGCCGGGAACTGGCCGTGCTCGGCGGCGAGCTGGACCGCATCGAGCGCCTTGTCGGCCTGGATCCCGTCCAGGATCGCCCGCTCGCCCAGCGCGTGGACGTGGCGGCACAGACGGCCTTCGAAAAGCGCCTGATGCTGCGCTCGATTCCCTCGGGCTTCCCGGTTCAATCCGGCCGGGTAACCAGCGGCTACGGCATGCGGCGCCACCCCATTCACGAGCGCGAAGCCCTGCACGGCGGCGTCGACCTGCGCGCCAAACGCGGTACACCGATCTACGCCACCGCCGACGGCGTGGTCGAGTGGGCCGCCACCCATGAGAGTTCCGGTCTGGGGAAGATGGTCAAGCTGATTCACAACTACGGATTCTCGACGATCTTCGGCCACCTCGACGACATCGAAGTCGCCTCGGGAAGCTACGTCAAGCGCGGCGACCTGCTGGGCTATTCCGGCAACACGGGCCAGTCGGCCGCACCGCACCTGCATTACGAGGTGCGCTACCTGCAACGCCGCCTCGACCCCTCGCCCTTCCTGCGCTGGTCGCTGGAAGAATATGACGTCTTGTTCAGCGAAGAGGAACGCGTTCAATGGGAATCATTAACCGAGGTCGTCCGGACGGCGGCCAGCACGCCGGAACGACCGTCATTGCAGCAGGTACAAGGCTTGTCGGCGACCTTGCCCTGAGCGACAACCTGCACGTCGACGGACGCATCGAGGGAACGGTTCGCTCCGAAGCGGAGGTCGCCATCGGCCAAGCGGGGCACATCGAAGGCGACCTTCAGGCCGATCACATCGTGATCAGCGGCGGCTTCGAGGGCAACATCGATGCCCGGCGTCTGGAGATCGTCAGCGGCGGCCGGGTCGACGGGGACATCAACATCGCCGAGCTGGTGATCGAACCGGGGGCGCTGTTCAACGGCAACAGCCGCATTCGGGAAGCGAAAGCCGAATCCCGCTCCGCCACCAGTCACGAGCCCGCCCCGAGTCGAAAGAAGGCGAGCGCGGCCGCCGGGGATGACAAGAAGTCATCGCCGGAACCGCAGGCCAGGGACGGGATGCACTGAAGTTGATACAAAAAAGGCCAGCGCTGGGGCTGGCCTTTTGGTCTTCGGAACGTTGGCCGGTTCAGGCGTTGGCGCGCTTGCGCCCCGAACCCGAAAGCTTTTCCTTGATTCGGGCAGCCTTGCCTTCCAGGTTGCGCAGGTAGAAGAGCTTGGCGCGACGCACCTTGCCCTTGCGCTTGACCTTGATCGACTCGATCAGCGGGCTATAGGTCTGGAAAACCCGTTCGACACCGGTACCGTGCGATACCTTGCGGACGGTAAACGCCGAGTTCACGCCCCGGTTGCGCTTGGCGATGCACACGCCCTCG
>CAZSGS010000420.1:0-2521 GCA_964606365.1 uncultured Wenzhouxiangella sp.
CCGCGAAACGCTGACGGTGACCTACAAGGGCAAGAACATCCACGAAGTGCTGGAGATGACCGTCGAGGACGCGCTGGAATACTTCGAGCCCGTGCCGTCGGTGGCGCGCAAACTGCAGACCCTGATGGACGTGGGCCTGAGCTACATCCAGCTCGGCCAGAGCGCGACCACGCTGTCGGGCGGCGAAGCCCAGCGCATCAAGCTTGCGCGCGAGCTGTCCAAGCGCGACACCGGCAACACGCTCTACATCCTCGACGAGCCGACGACGGGCCTGCACTTCCACGACATCAAGCACCTGCTCGAAGTGCTGCACCGCCTGCGCGACGAAGGCAACACCGTGGTCGTCATCGAGCACAACCTCGACGTGATCAAGACCGCCGACTGGATCGTCGACCTCGGCCCCGAGGGCGGCGAGCGCGGCGGGCAGATCATCGCCACCGGCACGCCCGAGCAGATCGCCCGCGCCGAGGGCTCGTGGACCGGGGTGTACCTCGCGGATATGCTGGGGATCAAGAGGAAGAAGACGGCTTGAGGACAAGGTTTCAGGTTTCAGGGTTCAGGTTTCAGGCGGCGGAGGCTGCGTAGGTCGCGGTCGCATCCGCGACGGACGACCTGGATGCCTGGACACACGTGAGCCACATGTGATCCAGGCATCCAGGTCGTCCGTCGGGGACGCGGCCCCGACCTACGCAGCCTTCGACGAACCTCACCCTGACCCCTGACCGTCCCCGGCGCTACAATCTGACGCATCGCCAACCGGAAGCCCCCAATGTCCGAATTCAAGATAGAACTCCCCGTACGCTGGGGCGACATGGATTCTTTCGGCCACGTGAGCAACGTGGTCTACCTGCGCTATGTCGAGGATTGTCGGGCGCAATGGATGGAGTCGGTGCCCAGTCACTGGCAGGAAGGCGAGACCGGGCCGGTGGTGGCCAACATCAGCATCAACTTCCGCCGGCCGATGTACTGGCCTCAGACGATCGAGGTCACGCTCAAGCCGCTGTCGCCGGGCCGTTCGAGCATCAAGCTCGAGCACGAGATCCGCGCGGTGGCGGAAAAGGACGGCGAACCGACGGTCTACGCCGACGCCACCTGCACGCTGGTGTGGATCGACAAGAAGAAGGGCGAGCCCGTGCCGCTGCCGAACTGCATCCGCGAACTCGGCCACTAAAACCTCTGGAAAACTACTGCGCGACCGCCTGACGGCGTTCGGCGGTGCTCGGAATCTTCATGTACCCGGCCAGTACACTCCGGTTCCTGTGCTCCGGCGGCCACCGTCAGCCGCCCGCTCGCGACGTCTTCCAGAGGTTTTAGACAAACTCCGATGATCAACTGAACTCAAGGCCGACCTTGATGACGTCGTCGTCGACTTCGTCCATCCAGCGAATCTCGGCCGCCTGCAGTCCCAGGTTGGCCACCTGGACCACGCAGCGCGCACCCTTCTCCACGGAACGGATCGGCCCGCGTGTAAGCACCACGACGCGCAGGCCGCCGCGCGATTCCTCGCACACCAGCCCGGCGGTTTCCGGTTCGAAGACTTCCTCGCTCGGCGTCGTGTTGGAGAACTGGAGCAGGACGATCTCGGTCTCGTCGGGGGGGTAACGCAGGTAGCGTCTACGGTCGTCGTGCTGAGCCTGTGCCATGTCGAACCTCCTGGAGCATCACCCCAATCCAAAGCCGGCTCGGTTCAGCATAGCCCCCGCGGGCCGCGGGGGCAACACGGACGACCGGCGCGGATTCAGCCCTTGAGGCGCGCCACGAGCTGCTTGAGCGTGGCCTGGGTCTGTTCGTCGAACCAGCCGGCAACGAACGCGTCGATATCGAGCGCCTCGCGATCGTCGAACAGCGCGCCCAGCTCGGCACGGCAGAGTTCCCGCGTGGCCCGCATTGAGTGCTGGGGCAGCTTCAGCAGGCCGCGGCACCATTCGACCGCGCGCGCCACCACGTCCGCCGGCGGCGCCAGTTCGTCGACCATGCCCAGCTCGAGCGCTTCCGCGGCGGGAATCATCTCGCCGGCGACCAGGTGGCGCTCGGCGGGATAGGGGCCGATCAGGCGTACCAGGGCCCGGTGGATGGCCGGCGGCACGACCAGGCCGACCTGCACTTCATTGAGCCCGAGCCGGAATTCGCCCTCGGCCTGGATGCGGTAGTCGGCAAACAGCGCGATCACCGTACCCCCGGCCGGGCTGTGGCCGGTCAGCGCGGTCACGATCGGCACCGGACTGCGGGCAATACGCTCGAGCAGGCCGAACAGGGCCTGCCAGAACGCGCGCATGCCCCGCTCGTCGAGCGTGAGCAGTTCGGGCACATCCAGCCCGGCGGAGAACAGACCCTCGCGCCCGGAGATCACCAGCGCACGGGCGCCGTCTCTCGTGGCCTTGCCGATGGCTTCGTCGAGCGCGGCCACCAGGGCCGGGTTGAGCGCGTTGACCGGCGGTCGATCGAGACGAAGCTCGACAATGCCGTCGCCGTGGTCGATGTTCTGGAGCCGGTTCATGGAGTAGCTGACCACCATCGCCCC
>CAZSGS010000421.1:0-2521 GCA_964606365.1 uncultured Wenzhouxiangella sp.
GTAAAGTTGAGTTGAACCCGCGGCGAGCGCCGCTTCAAAAGAGGCAGATGTGATGAACGAAGAGTCGAGTTCGAACGATCAAGGCCGCGCTGAAATACCCGAGGCAAGCTATATCGATCATGTCCGTGACGTTCTGCTTCGGCCCGACGAGGCTTTGACGGGCGACAAGCCCGGCGACAGCGGGCACGCCATCATCGACCTGGGAATTTATTTCGGCGTGGTCTTTGCCGCCGCGCTGGCTTCGCGCGTGATCGGCTACTCGGGCTGGGGGTTCGAGTTCGGCTATATGATCGACGCGGTCAAGAGTGTGCTGACGATCGGCATACCGATCGGCCTGGCCGTCTTCGCGCTGAACGCCTGGGGCGACAAGAGTGGCGAGTCCCGTTCGCTGGCGTTCTACCTGTCCAGGTTCGGTGCCGGGCTGCTGTTGCCCGCCCTTCTGTTGATCGGCGCAGTCGTGCTCCACGTACTCGATATCCGCGTCCACTCCTGGCTGCGCGGCCTGGCGATGGCCTACGTTTACGTTCTCGTGTTCCTGCTCGCGTACGGCTACGCGATGCCGGGCAAGCTGCGCAATGCAATCCTGTTCCTGGCCGGCTTTTATATGGCCTACCGCCTGCTGGCGCTGCTGTTCTGACCGCTTCGCGCGCGATCGCCGGCCTCGTGGCCCGACACGCCGACTTCATCGAGCGGGCCGTCCCAGCGTCGGTCCGAGCGGGCGTGGACGACGGGCTCGGCGCGCCTTGTGAAACCCCGCGGTTGGCACAGGCGGGTCGGGTAGGGATCTGCAAATGCTTCTGCCGGCTGGCTCATGCGCTTACCTCCTCGATAGAAAAGACACGGGTCAGATCATTGATCGACAAACCGATTCGCCTGTCATGGCGCTCCTTCACATAATATCCTTCGAGGCGATTTCAACCCCGTTCGCCCAGTCTGTTGTGGCCCGTGATGCGAGTCCATCCCAGCGCCTGCGTGGTCGAGCTGTAGAGGATCTGAGGCAGAACACAGGGCTTGCGGAATGTGGCCTCCAGTTGGCAGGACTATTTCGAGATTTGCGTAAGTAGAGGTTGAACGCTCGGCCCAAAGCCGGGGAACCCATCCTGCGACTGGAGGGAAACGCATGATCATTCGCAGAATCGCATCAGTGTTCATTTCGGGTCTCGCGCTGGCGCTCGCCATTTCCGCGCCAGCTCAGACTATTCGCTACGTGCACGGTTCTGGTGCAGACGCCGGTGACTGCGCCGACTCGTCCAACCCCTGCCTGACCGTCTCCTACGCGCTCGACCAGGCAAGTTCCGGCGATACCATCGACATTGCCGCAGGTCCGTACACCGAGCCAAACGGCATCGAGATCGACAAGTCAGTCACCCTCCGGGGTGCCGGTCGAGAGCTTCCCGCCGGAACAGCCCTCCAGGCGCACACATCGCCAGGCCAGGCCAGTTCACGCGTCATCACAATGGACGGCGACTATGAGGTCGAGATCAGTGACCTTATGATTCGACATGGTGTGACGGACACAAGTGGGGGAGGCATTGAAAACGTCGGAGCTACGCTGACGATTACCAATGTCGCCTTTGTCGACAATGAAGCAGGGGAGTTCTCTGTCGGTGGAGGGATTGAAAGCTTTGCCAGTGCACTACAGCTTTCAAACGTTGCCTTCACCGGAAACAAGGCGGGAATAGGCGGAGCCATGTACAACAACTTTGGAAGCGATGCACATCTTGAGAATGTCACCTTTACCGACAACGTGGCGAACATCAAGGGCGGAGGAATTGGCAATTCAGAGAGTTCGCCGATTCTCACGGGCGTTGTGTTCGAGGGCAATGAGGCGCTTGGTGAGGATCCGGGTGACGGTGGCGGTGGAATGTACAATTACGACAGCTCACCGGAACTGGTCAGCGTGGACTTCATCAGCAACGACGCTTCGGGTGCCGGGGGCGGTGGGATATTGAATACCGAGAGCAGCGCGCCCACGCTCACGAATGTCACATTCCTGGGAAACCTTGCGGATTCAAGTGGTGGAGGGATGCGCAATATCGAAGGCAGCACGCCACAGCTCGAAAGCGTCAATTTTGAAGGTAACGTGGCGGACTCCAGCGGCGGCGGAGTGTTCAACTCAGAAAGCTCGCCGTCGCTTTCGGACGTCAGCTTCGATGGAAACAGCTCACTCGGTGAAGGGACCCCCGACGGTGGGGGTGGAATGTCCAACTGGAATGGAAGCTCTCCGGACTTGACCAACGTGGATTTTTCCGAGAACGAGGCCAACCGAGCCGGAGGCGGCGTGCTGAACCGCGGCGACAGCTCGCCGGAGCTGGTGAATGCCAGGTTCTTCTCCAACGGGGCGGGAACCGTGGGCGGCGGCATCGCCAACGTAGACGGGAGTTCTCCCGAGTTGCTCAACGCGACTTTCTGGGGCAATGCGGTTGCGAACCTGGGCGGCGGCATTTACAACGACGACAATGAATCGCCGGCGCCGACAGTGAGAAATACGATTCTCTGGGGCAACACGGCAGGGGGCGAC
>CAZSGS010000422.1:0-2140 GCA_964606365.1 uncultured Wenzhouxiangella sp.
GTCATGGCCACCAAGCCCACGCCCAGGCGCTTGAGGCCGGGCAACAGCCGCAGGACTTCTTCGGTCTCGCCCGAGTTGGACAGGGCCAGCACGGTGTTGTGCTCGGCGATCATGCCCAGGTCGCCGTGGCTGGCTTCGGCCGGGTGGACGAAAAAGGCCGGGGTGCCGGTCGATGCCAGCGTGGCCGCCAGCTTGTTGGCGATGTGGCCGGACTTGCCCATGCCGGTGACCACCACGTGGCCGCGGGCGTCGAGGATCAGGCGGCAGGCCGCCACGAAATCATCGCCCAGGCGTCCAGCCAGGGTGCGTATGGCGCGTGCTTCGGTCTCGAGCACTTCACCGGCGGCGGCGAGCAGACGGCGGGAGTCGATATTCATGGCAATGATTCTAATCCAGGCCGGCGGTGGTGATCACCGCGCGAGCAGCGCGTCCCAGATCACCAGCGTCTGGTAACCCAGGTAGCCGGCGAACAGCACGAAGGCGGCCGGCCGGCTGATCAGGCCGTCGCGGCCCCGGCGCCATGACATGAGCAGCAGCAGGATCGAGATGGCGAACATCACGAGCATATCGCGATGGAGCAGCACCGCCTCGATCAGCATCGGCTCGATCAGGGCGGCGATCCCGAGTACGCCGAGCAGGTTGAACATGTTGGACCCGAGAATATTGCCGATCGCCAGGTCGTCCTCGCGCTTGTAGGCCGAAGTCGCCGCGGCGGCCAGTTCCGGCAGGCTCGTGCCCAGGGCGACCACGGTCAGCCCGATAACGGCCTCCGAAACGCCCGCCAGCAGGGCGAGGGTGACCGCGCCCTTGACCAGCACGTGGGCGCTCAGGGGCAGCAGAGCCAGGCCGACAAGCGTCCAGGCCACGGCGGGACGCATCGGCATCCTGGGCGGGACTTCCTCGGCGAGCGCAGCGCTCAGGGGATCGGTCCCGCCGCTCTTGATGCCCAGCAGGACCATCGCGCCGATCAGCGCGAACAGGCCGACGATCAGGACGATGCCGTCGGCGCGGGAAAACTCCAGGTCCCACATCAGGAACAGGGTGAGCACCATGATCAGCGCCAGGATCGGTACTTCGCGCCTGAGAGTGGCCGACTCGACGCGCAGCGGATAGATCAGGGCCGTCAGGCCCAGGATGAGGCCGATGTTGGCGATGTTCGAGCCCAGCGCGTTGCCGATCGCCAGCGAGGGGTTGCCCTGCATCGAGGCCACGGCCGAGACGATCATCTCCGGTGCGGACGTGCCGAATCCGACGATGGTCAGACCCACGATCAGGGTGGAAACGCCGAAATTGCGCGCCAGCGCCGAGGCGCCGGTGACCAGTCGGTCGGCCGCCCAGATCAGCAGCACGAAGCCGGCAAGCAACTGCAGCACAGCGATGGTGATCGTCATTCGGTTTCCTGAAAGGGTCGGGCAGGTTGCCGGGGCGAATGCGTTAAACTACAACCGGCCAGCATACCGGCCATCGGCTTTAAATTCTCCCCCCGAGCAGAGCATGGACGTCACTGCAATTGAAACGCGCATTCTACAGGCAATGCCTGGCGCAAAGGTCAAGGTCGAATCCGACGACAACGTGCACTACGTTGCCCGCATCGTCAGCGAGTCGTTTTCCGGCCAATCCCGGATCCAGCGCCACCGCCAGGTGCATTCAGCCGTGGGCGAAGCCCTGGGCCGCGAGATTCACGCCATGAGTCTCGATCTCAAAACGCCCGAAGAAGCCGACCGATCGTCGGCGGCGGGCTGAAGCGCATGGCCAGAATCCAGATAGCCGGCGGTCGAGCGCTGGAAGGCTCGGTCGAGATCTCCGGCGCCAAGAATGCCGTGCTGCCGATCCTGATGGCCGCGCTGCTGACCGAAGAGCCCTGCCGGCTCGAGGGTGTGCCGCATCTCAAGGACGTCACCACCACGATGGAGTTGCTCGGCCAGATGGGTGTGTCCATTGCCCTGGGCGAGCGGCTGAGCGTCGAACTGGACGCCTCGGCCATGGACAGCGATGTGGCGCCCTACGAGCTGGTCAAGACCATGCGCGCCTCGATCCTCGTGCTGGGGCCGCTATTGGCGCGTCGCGGCGTTGCGCAGGTGTCGTTGCCGGGCGGCTGCGCCATCGGTGCGCGTCCGGTCGATCTGCATCTCAAGGGGCT
>CAZSGS010000422.1:2150-2517 GCA_964606365.1 uncultured Wenzhouxiangella sp.
GCGATGGGCGCGGACATCACGGTCGAGTCGGGCTACATCCAGGCCCGTGCCCGGCGCCTCAAGGGCGCGCGGATCGTGCTCGATACGGCCACCGTCACGGGCACCGAGAACCTGATGATGGCCGCCACCCTGGCCGAGGGCAGGACGGTGATCGAAAACGCCGCCCAGGAGCCCGAGGTGGCCGACCTGGCCGAATGCCTCAACTCGATGGGCGCCGGAATATCCGGCCACGGCAGCAACACCATCGTCATCGAGGGCGTCGAGCGGCTTTCGGGGTTCGACTATGCCGTGTTGCCCGATCGCATCGAGGCGGGCACCTTCCTGACCGCTGCGGCAATGACCGGCGGACGGGTGCGGGCGCTCAACG
>CAZSGS010000423.1:0-2513 GCA_964606365.1 uncultured Wenzhouxiangella sp.
ATGGGCTACTTCAACACAGCAACCACCAGCTATGCAGCAGCAATCTGATCCGCAGATGACGTCCGGACTATTGTGAGACGGTTAATAACTCAAGACCGACGCGTACTACTCAGCGCGCTTGGAAAAGGGCTTTGCGGTTGCATTGATTGACAAGTCGCTCAAGTACGCTCCGGCTCTGTCGGGCATCCACCGGACGCGGCAAAGCTGTGCCGCTTAGCTCAGACGCTATGCGGCCCCAATACTGAAGGAATGAAGACTACCCGCTCCTTCGTCACCACTCGCAACCGTCCTGATCGCGCCGAGATACGGGCGAGTGGATTCAGCGGGCGCTAGAACGCCCGGAACACGAGCATGTCCAATCAAACGGGCGGGTTCGACGGTGGGCCCGAATTCCGGGGGCGGCGGCCGATACATCCGGGTCGTTTTGCTTGCGGATCTGGACTCCGATGGGAGTGTTTTCGCGATTACCTTTGAGCACGCTAGTCAAAGAACCGATATAAGCCATTTGCAGGTCGAAGGCATAGCCGCATAGCAAGTCGCTCAAATAGGTTGCGAATCGCTTCTGCTGAGATCTACGTGGCTATTGAGCTTGGATATTCCGCGGTTACGATCACCGCGATGGCAATCATTATACTCGCGCCCCGAAGCACCTGAGACTGGAATGACCCGAATGACCCGAATGTCGCGCAAAAAGCAGATTATCGGACTGTTGGCCTGGTTGCTCCTGTGTTTTGCGGTTTCGGTACTGGGAGCGGTGGCCTCGCTCGACGCGAGAGATTTCTACGCCGAGTTGGCCCAGCCGGACTGGGCACCCCCGGGCTGGGTATTCGGGCCCGTCTGGACGGCCCTGTTTGCCATGATGGCCGTCTCGGCCTGGCTGGTGTGGCGCGAGGGCGGATTCGCCGAGGGCCGCATGGCGCTTTCCCTGTTCCTGGTTCAACTCGGGCTCAATGCATTGTGGAGCTGGCTGTTCTTCGCCTGGCAGCTTGGCGGCCCGGCCTTTTCCGATATCCTCCTGCTATGGTTGTTCATTGCCGCGACGACGGTGGCATTCTGGCGACACACCCCGCTTGCCGGGATACTGCTCGTACCCTACCTGGCCTGGGTGAGTTTCGCGGGTGCGCTCAATTTCTCGGTCTGGCAGCTCAACCCCGCCCTCCTCTAGAGCCCCCGACGTTTCGGGAGTCATCCGGCCAGCAATCCGCCTGCCGGTTTGCCCGAACTCGCCGCTTTGGGAAACGCCCGACCGATGAGATCATCGAGCCGTACGAAACGGCTTCGGACGTCAGAGCCAGAATCTCGACCGACGGGCCCCGGCCGCCTGGCGCGCCGCTCGGCCCAGGGGCGCTCGCAGCACGAGCGTGGTGTTCGACCAGCCCTGAATCCGTTTTACCGGGTGAGGCCGCGGAAGATGCTGACATGTTGATCATCGAGTACAGGACGGTTTGCTGGTGGTACTGGCTCCTCACCGCCTGCCTGCTGACCATCGGTGTTGCGGGCTACTACATCGGGTTCATGCTGGCCATCGGGTTCACCATTGTGCAGCTGGCCCACTACCTGATTCGTGAGCGCAATCTCGCGGCATTTCCGGTCCAGGCCCGTCTCTGGTACCTGGCGCTGCTGCTGATCGCCCTGGCCGAAGTACTCAACCCGATCTACTGGCTGCCGACTGTCGGTACCTGGGCGCTCGTTCTCTTCGGCTATTGCGGCATGGCGCGATTCGTCTCTCTCCTGCCCTGGAATCGCCGGCAGCCGCTATCGCTTCACCAGATCAGAAGGACGTTCTTCGCCCGCCCCGTGTGCGTCAGCATCCAGGATGCCCCTGCCGCAGCCGAATCCTGACGATTGATCCGGTCGGCATCGCCGACGCTTGCGATTGCATTGCGCTATCCTCGGAAACATGTTCCGGAGACGACGGACGGCGGGAGCAGGCATGCCCATCCACGAACCCCACCGCGTTCATCGCACCGTCTGGCTTCGCGCCGCTGTGATGGGCGCCAACGACGGCATCGTTTCGACGTCCAGCCTGATCATCGGCGTGGCCGCAGCCAGCACCTCGCACGAGAACATTCTGATTGCCGGCGTGGCCGGCCTGATGGCGGGCGCCATGTCCATGGCTGCGGCCGAGTACGTGTCGGTCAGCTCGCAGTCGGACACCGAAAAGGCCGACTTGGAGATCGAGCGCAGATCGCTGGAAGACAACCCCGCGGCGGAAAGGGAAGAGTTGGCCGAGATCTATCGGAAACGGGGTCTCGATCCCGAGCTGGCCGACAAGGTGGCGGAGCGACTGATGGCCCACGACGCCTTGGGCGCGCACGCGCGCGACGAGATCGGCATCTCGGAGGCCACGAGTGCCCGGCCCACGACGGCTGCGCTGTCGTCGGCGGCCACGTTCGCCGTCGGCGCGGGCCTGCCTCTGGTGGTGGCCTGGCTGTCCCCCTTGTCGCTGGTCATCCCCATGGTGGCCGGCGCCTGCCTGCCGCTGCTGGCCATGCTGGGCGCCCTGGCCGCCC
>CAZSGS010000424.1:0-2505 GCA_964606365.1 uncultured Wenzhouxiangella sp.
GGCTTCCGCCACCTCTATCTCTACGACTTCGAGGGCGAACAGCTTCGCCGGCTGACCCAGGGCAACTGGCAGGTCGACTCGCTCGTCGGCGTGAACGAGGAGATGGGCATGGTGTACTTCACCGCCTCGGAAGTCTCGACGACCGAGAAACATCTCTACCGGCAGTCGCTCGTAACCCGTTCGCCCGAGGTCGTCAACCGCGTCTCGCGCCGCTCGGGCTGGCACGAGGTGAGCATGGACCGCGATGCGCGAATCTACGTGGATACGTTCTCCAACAGCCGTCAACCGCCGCAGCTTTCGCTGCACAACGTCGACGGCGAGCGCCTGGCCTGGCTGGTGGAGAACCGCCTCGACGATGATCACCCCTATGGGCCTTTCCGCGACGGGCACCGATCGACGGAGTTCGGCAAGATCGTCGCCCCGCAGGGCCACGAACTGCACTACCGGCTGATCCGGCCGACCGATTTCGACGCGGGCGAGCGCTACCCGGTGTTCGTCCACGTCTACGGCGGGCCGACGCACCGCATGGTCACCGACAGCTGGTCGCGGCGCATGCTCATCGACCAGCACATGGCCCGCCAGGGCTACCTCGTGTTCTCGCTCGACAACCGCGGCGTCGAACGCCAGGGCAAGGCCTTCCAGGACGCCGCGTTCCGCAAGCTGGGCCAGGTTGAAATGGCCGACCAGATGGTCGGCATCGACTGGCTGCGCTCGCAGGATTTCGTCGACGAAGATCGCATCGGCATCTTCGGCTGGAGCTACGGCGGCTACATGAGCCTGATGGCGCTCGGCCAGTATCCGGGCGAGTTCGCCGCCGGCGTGTCGGTCGCACCCGTCACCGACTGGACGCTCTACGACACGCACTACACCGAACGCTACATGGGCAAGCCGCAGGAACGCGACGAAGCTTACCGGAAGGGCAATGTACTCAGCTACACCGAAGACATGGCCGACCCCCTGCTGCTGGTTCACGGCATGGCCGACGACAACGTGCTGTTCACCCACTCCACCAAACTGATGCACGACCTGCAATCGCGCGCCTTTCCCTTCGAGCTGATGACCTACCCGGGCGAAAAGCACGCCATCGCCGGCGAGGGGCCGCGGCTGCACGTCTACCGCACGATCACCGAGTTCCTCGATCGCCAGCTCCGCCCGGAACAGGACCAGCAACCAGAGACGCCACCGAAGGCACAGAATGAATGAGCTTTCCTGTTCGGTGAAGCTGGTGCCTTCAACCGTTGCAGAGACTCTCCCGGCACCACCACCTCGGTAAGCGAGTCCGTCCATGTCCACCATTGGCACACCCCATTCCTCCACCGCAACACGCGTGATGCTGCTCGGCAGCGGCGAACTGGGCAAGGAAGTGGTGATCGAACTGCAGCGCCTCGGTTGCGAGGTAATTGCCGTCGACCGCTACGATCATGCGCCCGCCATGGCCGTCGCCCATCGCCACCACGTCATCGACATGCTCGACCCCCAGGCGGTGCTGAGCATCGCCGAGCTCGACCGGCCGCAGCTGATCGTTCCGGAGATCGAGGCCATCGCGACAGACGCACTGCTGCTGCTGGAGAAAGAAGGCTACAACGTCATCCCGACCGCCCGCGCCGCCCACCTGACCATGAACCGCGAGGGAATTCGGCGCCTGGCCGCCGAAGAACTCGAGCTGCCGACATCGCCCTACCGCTTCGCCGACACGCGCGACGCCTTCGAAGACGCCGTTGCCGAGATCGGCCTGCCCTGCGTGGTCAAGCCGATCATGTCGTCCTCCGGCAAGGGCCAGAGCCTGGTGCACAACGACGGCGAGATCGCCGCGGCCTGGGAGTACGCCCAGTCCGGCGGACGTAGCGGTCAAGGCAAGGTCATTGTCGAGGGTTTTGTCCGCTTCGACTACGAAATCACGCTGTTGACGGTCAGACATGCCGACGGCACGCTGTTCTGCGAGCCCATCGGCCACACCCAGGAAGACGGCGACTACCGCGAGTCCTGGCAGCCACAACCGATGAGCGAAATGGCACGACTGGAAGCCGAGCGCATCGCCGGAGCGGTTACCGAGGCGCTGGGTGGACGCGGCATCTTCGGCGTCGAGCTGTTCGTCAAGGGCGACGAAGTCTGGTTCAGCGAGGTCTCGCCGCGGCCGCACGACACCGGGCTGGTCACCCTGATTTCGCAGGATCTGTCCGAATTCGCCCTGCACGCCCGCGCCATCCTCGACCTGCCCATCCCGCACATCGTCCAGCGCGGCCCCAGCGCCTCGGCCGCCCTGCTGGTCGAGGGCGAATCGAAACAGGTCGCTTTCGAGAACCTGGACAAGGCGCTGGCCGCGCCCGACACCGACCTGCGCCTGTTCGGCAAGCCCGAAGTGGCCGGCCGCCGCCGCATGGGCGTCACCCTGGCGCGCGGCAAGAGCGTCGACGATGCCCGGCGCAAGGCGACCAAAGCGCGCGACGCCATAGGCATCAAATTATGACGAGGCCCGCGTAGGTCGGGGTCGCATCCCCGACGGAC